>NZ_JAAHHE010000040.1:0-45022 GCF_010692525.1 Moorena sp. SIO3B2 | reverse complement strand
GCTGTCATGGATAGCATGACAAAATATTTGAATGCAGCAGCAATTCCTTTCACATTTAAAGTTCTATACAATCCATCGGAATACAAACGCCATGACTGCGGAGTACTCTACTTTGAGCGCTGTGATTCTGAAGTTGTCTTTGGGGTGATGCAAACCATATATCTAGCAAACCGCTGCCATTTTCGCCCAGAAGTACCTTTATTCACCAAGTTTTTGGCACCGGGACTGAGTTTTGCCGAAGAACCAACCCAAAAATTTACCTCTCAAGAAAGTTTTGGCATGAACCGCTGCCAAATTGTAGCCAATGGTTTAATGCAGGCTTGGCAAAACGGTAATAACACTCCAGAGGAGCGCCTCAACGCTATCCGCCAACAATTTTCTCAGTTAGGAATTGAATGGGAACGTCCTTACCTCAATGGTGAGTGACATCTTCCGCACCCCCGCCCGACAATTCCCACACTCCCCGTTTGACCATGATGTCAAAAACCTACCCTTGTGAGCTCCCCATCTGCCGATATCCCCATCTCCCCAAAGCGCGCCTCTTCACAATTTCAATACAATTTCAATGTGTGACAGCTTAGTAGGATCCGGAGGGAGACCTTACAGGTATAGTCCCTGGGTAAGTCATAAAAAACTATAGCGCTACACCAACCAAGTCCACCTAGATGGACTTGGTTGGTGTAGCCGAAAGCTTTAGCCTTAGGCCATTAGACTGAGTGATCCTCGCTGCCACCATCCAAGTCATCAGTCTCAAGACGGAAGTGGCAATTGACCTCAGGTATATTTAGCGTCTTTAAGAAAAATTCATCAAAAATTTTTAGCTCTGTCAGGATTTTATGAAAAACTCATGAAAGTTATATTAGTCATTCATCCGGGATTATACAGAACACTTATTGACCAACGTCACTGCTGACAAATGAGTAATGCTAAATGCTTACTTATATGGTAACGATAGAAAATAAAAAATGGGGAATTTGTATCCATTTTTTATTTTTACCACCGGTTAATTTACCCGATGAATTATACCTATTAATCAGTCGAAAAATAAGTGAGAGGTAAACTAGGATTTTCCCTACTAGGTAAGGTAACAAAAGGCATTAGGTATCAATAATTAAAACCATTAACCATTAACCATTAACCTTGCTCTAACCCTCAACCCGAAATTGAAAGAGTAATATAAATTCTACCATTGCCTGAATCAAGGGCGGAGGAGCCGTAGGTATATGTACGGTTAAAACCTAGGGTGTTAATAGGATTGCTAAACTTTCTACACAATTCCTACATAGTTTAAATCTACTCTCTAAAAAGTCACGATTTAATCGACATTATAATTTATATTTCATCATGATGCAGTCAACGTTAAAGACTTCTGGCCAGGCAGGCTTCATAAATGAAGCTGCTGTAGTGCAGTTACCGATCCGCTTGAGCAGACTCGAAGCAATAGAATTTAAAGAAACTTGTGATCAGCTTCTCCAAAAACCTTATTGTCCTAAGCTGATTATTGCAGACTTAAGTCAGACAGAGTTTATCGATAGTAGCGGCATTGGTGCCTTAGTAAGGAATCACAAAATCACTCAGGAAAACGGGGGATCACTAATACTAAGGGGTATAACTTCTCCAGTTATGGCTGTCTTAGTCATGACTGGGCTAGACAAAAAATTAATTCTAGACGCTTCATATAACCTGACAACAATAGCTGTCAATTGGTCAAAGGCTCAGTTACCAACAACTCACCCATCTACACGCTCTTGGGCTAAGCGATGCTTAGACATAGTGGGGGGAATAGTAGGTTTAGGAATTACGGCCATATTATTTATTCCCATTGCGATCGCGATTAAACTCGACAGTCCTGGCCCCATCTTGTTTAGTCAAATTCGCTGTGGTTGGATGGGTAAGGAATTTCGGATCTGGAAATTCCGCTCAATGTATACTGATGCGGAAACCCAGAAAGATAGCGTTCAAAATCAAGCTAAGGATGGCAAGATATTCAAAAACGAAAATGACCCTAGAATCACCAGGGTCGGTCGGTTTTTGCGGAAAACTAGTTTGGATGAACTACCTCAGTTCTGGAATGTCATTAAAGGTGAAATGAGTTTGGTAGGTACTAGACCACCGGTACCTAAGGAAGTGGAAATCTATGAGGTTCCAGAGTGGCAACGGTTGAATGTTAAACCGGGAATGACTGGAGAGTGGCAGGTGCATGGGCGATCGCAAGTTCGGGATTTTGCAGATATAATTAAACTGGATTTACGCTACCAACGAAACTGGAGCTTAATGTATGACCTTAAGCTCATTATAAAAACAATTTTTATCTTGTTGTCGAAAAATAATGGAGCCGTTTAGGCTCAAAAATATCTCGGCAAAATTCCGGATACAAATTAAATCTAATGGTAAATAGATTAGAGTATTCTCTAGGAATAGGTTTTCCAATAAACAAGCATGAAAGTTGCCCTAGTTCATGATTATCTAACGCAAAAAGGTGGAGCAGAACGGGTATTTGAACTGCTTTGTAAGCGCTTCCCTAGTGCTGATGTGTTCACATCCTTGTATGATTCCCAGAACACCATTGACCTAGGTGAGCGCCTAGTGCATACCACCGGACTTCAGAACATTCCAGGGTCAACGAAATACTTCAGACTCTTGGCTCCGTTTTACTATCCAGCTTTTCGAGCCTTGGATTTAGAAAATTACGATTTGATTATCAGTAGTTGTTCAAGCTTCGCAAAGGCGGTCAAGAAAAAATTAGGAGCCAAGCATGTTTGCTTTTGCCACAATGTCACCCGTTTTTTGTGGGATACGCAAACTTACCTCAAGGAGTATGGAGAATATAGAGCGTTTTCTCCTGTCATTGATAAAGTCTTCCAGTTGATCAGAAAAGTAGACCTGGACTATGCCCAGGAGCCGGACATTTACATTGCTAACTCGACCACTGTCGCTCGGCGTATCCAGAATATCTATGGTAAGCCAGCCATGACGGTCAACTATCCAATTAATAGCCATAAATTTGTGTTTTCCGACCAAAAGGAAGACTTTTACCTAGTATCATCTCGTTTACTGGGTTACAAGCGTATCGATCTGATTATCGAGGCGTTTAATTGGCTAGGCTGGCCCTTATTAATATCTGGTGATGGTCCAGAGCGAGAGCGTCTAGAATCTAAAGCTTTGGACAATATTCGATTCTTGGGATACGTCAGCGATAAACAGCGTTGTCATTTGATGGCAAAAGCTCGTGGGGTGATCGTGGCGGCTTTAGAAGATTACGGTTTAGTGCCAATCGAAGCCAACGCCAGTGGGACTCCAGTAATTGCCTACGGTGCAGGTGGTGTTTTGGATACTCAGATACCAGGGACGACAGGGGTGTTTTTTAAACGGCAAACACCGGAAGCACTCCAAGCTGCACTACTTGAGGCTAGGGAAATTCCCTGGAATTATGCCAAAATCCGAGACCATGCCCTGAGTCATTTCACTGAAGACGTTTTCTTTAATACAGTTGGGCAAATTATTGATAAAACGGTCAGGGGACAGCCTGTTAATTTCAGCCATTCGTTACGCCATTCAACCAAGGTTCCCACTTTAGCTAGGTGACAGGATAGTGGCTGGGCTGATTTTAGATTTTAGATTTTGGATTTTGGATTTTTTCGTTGATTTCTTGGGATTTATACGGGTCTATACTCCAAAATCATCAGATCCAATCTGGTGGACTAATCAATATAGTCCTGCTCGGGTGACTGGTGATGGGTAATAGATAATATCAGGTCCGGTTGACTACTTCTTCTTATACCCTTTCTCTAAAAGGGATGCAACCTATGATTGTCGGTTCATTGGTAATGGGTAATGGGTAATGGGTAATCATACTCCAATTCCTAATTCCCTATTCCCAAAAGGTAGGGAAAATTTGTTGCAGGTATCCATGATAATTTTGCTTACCAGAGATTGAACATATTTCAAGGGCAAATTTTCAATGGTTAATGGTTAATTTAAAATTAACTTTCCAAAAAAAATCAAAAATCCTATCGAATATGAACAAAGTGATTAACCGGATTTTATCTAAACCAATTACTAATCATCCCGGGAATATTTTAGACTTGATTCACTGGAATTGATGTCAATTTAAAATCCAATCCAAACTTGTCAATCATTAATCTAAAATCCCATGAAGGAACTTGATTTAAACGCAGCAGGTGAAACAGATGCAGGGTATGGCCAACTGTTGGCAGTTTTGTGGCGCAGACGCTTGTGGATTATAAGTGTACTGTTGACAAGCTTGCCGATTGCCTTCTATATCACTCTCAAGAAAGAGCCGAATTATATCAGCTCTCTACAGCTGTTGGTGGAGCCTAATTATATAGATAAAACACGAGGAATAGAGAGTCAGTTTACTGAGTCCACTGTTGATATCGACTATGCTACTCAGTTACAGCTGATGCGTAGTTCTGAATTGATTCAACGAGCAGTGGATTTGCTTCGTGATGACTACCCAGATATCACAGTCGGTGATATTAGAGGCTCCTTAAGATTAGCTCAAGTACTGCAGGGTAAAACCGAAACTAAGGTATTTCAAGCGGTCTACACCAGCAATGACCGGATTAAAACTCAAAAAGTACTGCAAGCTATTCAAAAGGTTTATCAAGATTACAACCTAGAGCAGCAGGAAATGCGGTTGAATAAAGGTCTTGCTTTTATCAATCAGCAGTTGCCAACAGCTCGTAATAATCTTGAGCAAGCTGAGCAACGGCTAGAGCAGTTTCGCAAGAGCAAAAACCTGATTGATCCCTCACAACAAGCTCTAGCTGTCAGTCAAACTCTGAATGGGATTGAACAGGAGCGCCGAGCCATCCGCGCTCAGTACATGGAAACTCAAACTCGCTACCAGGCTGTTCAGCAAAAACTGGCTCGTTCACCGCAAAATGCCTTGACCTCGTCCCGCTTGAGTCAATCTGGGCGCTATCAAAATTTGCTCAATGAAATCCAAAGAATAGAACTGGCTTTGGTGGAGCAAAGTCGGATTTATACTGAAGCTCATCCTAGAATTCAAAAATTAATTGAACAGCGTCAGAGTGTGTTTGCGCTCTTGCAGGAAGAGACTAGACGGGTTTTAGGGCAAGTTCCGACTAAACTGGTTACCACTGGCAATAACCTCCTGACAGAAGGACAGCTCGGTGGTGTGGATCTCAATCTGGTCAACGAACTAATCACCTCGCAAATTAATCTAGTCAGTCTACAGACTCGTGATCAAGCCCTGGCCAAAACAGAGCAGGAAATCCGTATCCAACTCAGGGAATTCCCAGCCCTGATTGCTCAGTACAATCGTCTACAACCCCAAGTAGCAATTCAACAAAATACTCTGCAGCAGCTACTACAAGCACGGCAGGAGTTAAGCATCGAATTGGCTCGGGGGGGATTTAACTGGCAAGTTGTAGAAGCACCTTTACCGGGCTCGAAGACCGGTCCTAATATGACCCAAGACCTATTATTGGGTGCAGTGGTTGGGTTATTTCTCGGTGGTGTGGCTGCCTTTGTGCGGGAAGCCATGGATGATGGAATTCATACCTCTGATGATTTGAAAAATCAAGTGGCTCTACCCTTGCTAGGTATGATTCCACAGTTGCCGGAAGGTAAAATCAGTAAACCTGTTCTGAATCTAGGTTTGAGCCAGTCCGAGAGAACACTTCCGATGATGGAACTGTTGGGATGGCGACCATTTCAGGAAGCACTGGACATGATTTATGTGAATATCCAGTTGCTCAATTCTGGTTCTGAGCTGAAATCCCTGATGGTTACGTCAGCGCTGTCTGGTGAGGGGAAGTCAACTCTGGCGTTGGGTTTAGCCTTGAGTGCTGCTCGTTTACATCGACGAGTACTGCTAATTGATGTAGATATGCGCCGTCCGAGGTTGCACCAACAACTTGGCCTCTCCCATCAGGAAGGACTTTCTACTTTATTGGAAGATGATACTGCTACACCCAGCCCAGTTAGTATCTCACCTTTGGGGTCAACCATTGATGTTTTGACTGCTGGACCAACCCCAATTGACCCAGTTAAGCTGCTGGGTTCTAAACGGATGAAGAACTTAATGGCAGAGTTTCAGCAGACCTATGATCTGGTGTTGCTGGATACTCCCCCAGTGTTAGGTATGGTGGATGCACTCCAAGCAGCATCTTTGTGCCAAGGTGTGGTGATGGTGGGACGCCTAGAGCGAGTTACTCAATCTCAACTCAGCCAGGCTACTGCTATACTCAGGAATTTAAACCTGATGGGAATCATTGCTAACGGGGTGAAGAGTTCTAATCAGAACTACGCTTACTATGGTTCGCGAAACAACCATGCTGCTATTGAACCACAGCAGCCTGTATCTGATCTTCAAGAGTCTCCACAACTAGAGCGTCAGTTCAGCAATCATGTCAAGTCTCGTTGATTTTTTTGTTAATTGAAAATTGAAACTTGTTAATTGTTAAGTAAGCATTCAGCCATCAGCCGTCAGCCGTCAGCCGTCAGCCGTCAGCCGTGAGCTAAAAGCTCACGCTACGCGAACAGCTGACGTAACTCAGCATTATTCCAATGCTTACCTGTTTGATTCAAAAGCACCTCAAGTAGCACCATCTGTAGCGCATTAGCTGATACGCGACACGCTTATAGCACCATCTGTAGCGCATAAACTGATAGCTAATAGCTGATAGCTGATCGCTTACGTTTAAAGTTTCAATTAACGAAAACCTGAGAATGATACGTATTAAACCTGACAGGATCTAAAGTTTAAGTTTTGATTTTCGTGAAATGGAGTAACTATTTATGACGACTTCCAGAATCATACTAACAACCTCCAAAATCTCAATCCTAGATATCGATGATGAGGCAGAGTCAGCAGTTAGTTCTTTGCCTCCCTGCAAGCTCAAGTGGCGACAGAAACAGTTGTGGGTACTCCCTCTCCAAAAAAATGAACAGCATTATCTACCTCCGTTGCAAAGTCAGTCTTGGTTAAGTAATTGCTTGCAACGCTCGTCGGTAGGGCTGGTTTGTATCGACCCCAATGTGGGTGAAACAGGGTTAAGAGTTTGGACCAATGCCTGTGAGCAAGCGAAGAAGAAAGCTGTTCTAAGAGTACCGTTCAACTCAGAATTGTCTAGTAGGGAAAAACTATTCCGATCTCGACTGAGGCGGGTGATGGATTCGAGTTTAGCTGCTCTATTGCTACTGATTCTGAGTCCAGTGCTCCTGGGATTGATGTTGCTGATAGCGATTGTTTCACCAGGACCAGTCTTTTCTCGGCAATTGCGGGCTGGAGAAAGGGGTAAGTTGTTCCAAGTGATTAAATTTCGCACTGAAGCTATACACAAAGGCCAAGTCACGTCTAAGATGACACATTTTGGAAAGTGGCTGCGTCAATATTGTCTGGATGGACTACCGCAGTTAGTGAATGTACTAAGGGGTGAGATGAGTTTAGTCGGACCACGTCCTTGGAAACTGGATGAGGTGATTCGGATGACCCAGGAGGAGCGGCGACAGCTGAGGTTGTTGCCAGGAATGATCAAGCTTCACCAGGAAGATATGCGATCGCATGTGTTCGGTTCTCAAAGTACTCCAGTGCTGTAATAGCAATCCCTGTAGGAATTGTGAGAATTTTTGATGCCATATTCCCTACTCCCTACTCCCTACTCCCTACTCCCTACTCCCTACTCCCTACTCCCTTTGGTAAAGTTAATAACTTCCTAACTTCTGAAGTTATTAATTGCAATTTTCAATTTTCAATTTTGATTTGCCTTTGCCTTCATCCCGTACATTAGCAAACTAATTACTCTAATCAGAGTCGTGAGGAATCGTGACAGACATTAAACGAGCATTAATCACTGGCATTACCGGTCAAGATGGGTCTTATCTAGCAGAACTGCTGCTGGAAAAAGGGTACGAAGTCCATGGCATTATCCGACGCACGTCTACCTTCAACACAGATCGCATCGACCACATCTACCAAGACCCCCACAATCCACAGACACGGTTATTTCTCCATTACGGAGACCTGACTGATGGCTTGACACTACAACGCATTCTAGAAAACGTGCAGCCGATAGAGGTGTACAACCTCGGAGCTCAGTCCCATGTGCGGGTCAGCTTTGATTCACCAGAATACACAGTGGATGCCACAGGTATGGGAACCTTACGTTTGTTGGAAGCGGTACGGCACTATCAACAGCGGATTGGCTCTGAGGTACGCTTTTACCAGGCTGGCTCTTCTGAAATGTTTGGGCTAGTGCAGGCTGTTCCTCAGTCTGAAACTACACCGTTTTATCCCCGTAGTCCTTATGCCTGTGCAAAAGTCTACGCCCACTGGCAAACTATCAACTATCGCGAATCCTATGGGCTATTCGCCTGTAATGGTATTTTGTTTAACCACGAAAGTCCCCGGCGCGGCGAAACCTTTGTCACTCGCAAAATTACCCGTGCTTTGGCGCGCATTGTAGCTGGTCAGCAGAAGAAGCTTTACCTGGGCAATCTCGATGCCAGACGGGACTGGGGTTATGCCAAAGATTATGTCCGCGCTATGTGGCTAATGCTACAACAAGACGAGCCCGATGACTATGTTGTTGCTACCGGTCAAACTCACTCAATTCGGGAGTTTCTCGATATTGCCTTTGGCTTAGTGAATTTGGATTGGGAGCAGTACGTTGAAATCGATCCACGCTACTTTCGACCTGCTGAAGTAGACCTGTTGTTGGGTGATGGGACCAAGGCTAATACCATACTAGGTTGGCAACCTTCAGTGAGCTTTAAACAACTGGTTGAAATCATGGTTAATGCTGACCTTCAGGCACTAGGTATGATGCCTGTAACCTCTTGTAGTCAATCCGCTGATACTGCCTTTATTCGTCAGGTTGTTACCGCTGGTAATCCCTAGTAATGATATGCTCTAATCCCGTTTTTAGTAATGGATGAGAGAGATAGATAGTCGCGCTTTGGGTAATGGGTAATGGGTAACGGGTAATTGGGAATTGGGAATTGAGGAAAAGACTATTGCTGCTGTGAAACACCACGAGGAGAGCGCAATTACCCATTATCTATTACCTATTAACAGACTCATAAGCATTTAGCTATCAGCTATCAGCTATCAGCTATCAGCTATCAGCTATCAGCTATCAGCTATCAGCTATCAGCTATTAGCTTTGAGCCTGTGGCCAGCCTACTGTTCGCGCAGCACCTCAAGTAGCGCAATCGGTTCTTTTGAATAAAATAAACTGACCACTGACCGCTGACCGCTGAATGCTTACACAGACTCGTATAAGACGTTGTTGATGGATTAGCGTTGAATAAAATAAGCGATTATCCTACGGATACGCTACGCGAACGCACTGTCTTAGAACCAGGACTTACGCACCAAGACCCTTAAAACCTGGTTTCTCGCTATAAATCAAAGCTCCAGAGAATTATGTGATTGCTTCCGGAGTGAATCACTCCGTTCGTGAATTAGTAGATTGTGCGTTTAGTCACGTCGGTCTTGATTATCAAGATTTTGTGGAAGTTGATCAGAGGTTTTATCGTCCGACAGAAGCAGTGCCCCTTTGTGGGGATAGCTGGAAAATTCGGGATGAGCTGAATTGGAAGAGTAAAAAAAAATTTCCTGATATTGTCGCGGAAATGGTGGAGAGTGATCTTAGTTTTTTTAGCTAAATATTGTTTAAAATCAGCATTAAATAACAATCATAATAGGTCTAAATAAAGCCAGTGAGTATTCTATATAAGATTGCTGAATTCAAGCTTATTGATTCTGTCATTAGGTTTACTAAATCCACGAAATTGTGGCAAGACAAACACTTCATATTAAGAGAGTTTAAATACCTCAAACAAGCTGCTTTTTTTGCTATTGCTTTAACGATAATTGCCTCACTATTTGAAGGGTTTGGATTAGGGTTTATCCTCAACTTTTTACAAAATATAACCGACCCTAATGCTACCCCAATCCAGACAGGTATTAACTGGTTCGATATCTGGTTTCTTGGAGTAAATAGACCGGTTAATGAGAGAATTTACCGGATATCTGCTATAATTATGCTCACAACCTGGTTGCGTTCAGCCTTTATGTTTGGTGGGCGCAGGTACAGCAAAATTACTCAGATGAATTTGTTAGATAGGCTGCGCAAGAAGCTATTTGAACAACTTCAACGGCTGAGTTTAAGTTACTTTTCTCATAGCCGTTCTGGAGAGCTAGTTTACAGTCTAACTACCGAATTAGAAAAAATTAATCAAGCTTTTGATGTGACAGCTTTTCTGTTTACTAGAGTTTCTCTTTTAGTTGTATATGTGACATCAATGTTCTTGCTTTCTTGGCAACTTTCCATTGCATCATTAATGCTCTTTAGCCTGATGAGTGTTGGTCTTTCTAACTTGGTTAAAAGGGTGCGAGAGACAAGTTTTGATGTTTCAAAGGCAGGCAGTAACTTTACCTCAGTTGCTGTAGAGTTTATCAATGGCATTCGCACAGTTAAGGCATTTGCTAGTCAGGACTTTGAGCGTAGACGATTCTATAACGCTAGCGAAAACGTTGCAAACATCACTATCAAATCTGCCTCATTTGCGTATGCCATAGAACCGATTGGGGAAAGCGTAGCCACCACAATTCTGATCGGCATGATTATTGTAGCATTTACCATCTTCGTTCCTAATGGACAGATGCAGGCAGCTTCATTATTGACCTTCTTGTTTGTTTTGTTTCGTCTGATCCCGATTATACGTCTGATTAATAATGCCAGAGGGCGTCTTGGGGAATTCACCGGACCAATGAATAACATTAAAGAGCTGCTGAGAACGGACAACAAACCATACTTGCAGAATGGTAACGTGCAATTTTCAGGATTGCAGCGAGCCATTGAGTTTGCTTCGGTGGATTTTGGTTACGATCCCTCTAACCTAGTGCTGCACGATATTACCTTAACTATCAACAAGGGAGAAACAACAGCCCTGGTCGGTGCTTCTGGTTCAGGTAAAACAACCCTTGCTGACTTAATTCCCCGATTTTATGACCCAACCGCAGGTAAAATTATCATTGATGGCATTGACATACAAGAGTTTGAAATCAACTCTGTGCGTCGTAAACTAGCTATTGTTAGTCAGGATACATTTATTTTCAACACCTCTGTTCGCAATAACATTGCTTATGGTTCAGAACAGGCAGATGAGCTGGCAATTCGAGAAGCTGCAAAACTTGCCAATGCATTAGACTTCATCCTAGATTTGCCTGACGGTTTTGACACGCAACTGGGTGATCGCGGAGTTCGATTATCTGGAGGTCAACGTCAACGGCTGGCAATTGCTCGTGCTTTACTGCGAGCACCAGAGATTCTGATCTTAGATGAGGCAACTAGTGCCTTAGATTCTGTGTCTGAGCGCCTGATTCAAGAATCCTTAGAAAAACTTGCTGTAGGACGGACAGTAATTACCATTGCCCATCGCTTATCGACCATTTCCAAAGCTGATAAGGTAGTCGTACTTGAACAGGGGCGAATTGTGGAGCAAGGAAAGTATCAAGAGTTACTCGAAAAGCGCGGTAAACTTTGGAAATATCACAAGATGCAGCATGAAGTTGGTCAAACAAATTAAGACTATAGCATTTCCAAATAGATCATGAAACCAAATGTTGATTTATTATAACACCAAAAAATATTCGCATCCTCTTGATGCAGTCCCTCATGGACGAGACCACCAAGACCGCGCTGCATCGTTCTTTCCTACTGTTCCCTGTTCCCTGTTCCCTGTTCCCTTTTTCTATCAATCATAGGTTTACATCTCAAATCAAAATACTATAGTTGATTGCTTGTCAATATTCTCGGAGGATTAACATGTTCATAATTGTTAGAAAAACAGGTCAATTAGGCAATAGAATGATGCTATTTGCCAACTTTATGGCTTTTGCAATGGAATACAACCTCAAAGTCATAAATCCTGCCTTTGATGAATATGCAGTTTTTTTTGAGGGAACCCATAACGATTTTTTTTGTCGATACCCTGCCCAACAATCAGTTCTTAAAGGCAATAGTCTTAAACTGAAAAGAAATTTTCATAGAGTTGTTTACCATTCAACCCGATTATTGGTTAAAGATTATACAGATTTTAAGTTATCCAATATCAAGATATTAAGAGATGCTGGAGTACACAGGGGAATTATTTTTGATGACAACTTTGCTAAGTTTTTCAAGAAAAATGAATTGGCATTTATTCATGGTTTTTGGTTTAGAAATCCTGTTTTATTTTTGAAGTATGCAGAAACAATAAGGAAGTTTTTTACGCCAATAAAGCAACACAATGAAAGTATCAATAAACTCGTAACTAACCTAAAAAAAACCTGTGATATTCTGGTTGGGGTTCACATTAGGCAGGGAGATTATAAAAAATTGCTAGGAGCAAAATATCTCTACAGCACTGATGATTATGTGAACTTAATGAAAAAAACAGAACGTCTTTTTCCAGGAAAAAAAGTCAAATTTTTACTATGTTCAAATGTGCCCCAGGACAGAGATAAATTCTCAAAATTAGATTTCGCTTTTGCCAACAACCACATTGTAGAAGATATGTACTCACTTGCTCAGTGTGACTATATCATAGGTCCCCCAAGTAGCTATAACATGTGGGCTGGTTTTTATGGACGGGTACCTTTGTACTGGATTGAAGATCCCAATGCTGACATATCCTTAGACAGTTTTCAAATTTATGATGTGCCACTAGATGTCGCTCCTCCAGTTTCATTTGCACAGTAATTAATTCCTTATTACAACCAGAGGCAAGATAACAAGGATATGTCAAACCATCAAGAAGCGCAAGAGCCGCTAGTCAGTGTTATCATCCCAACCTATAACCGCTTGATATACCTCAAGCAAGCAGTTGAAAGCGTACTCCAGCAGACCTACAAAAATCTTGAAATTATTGTTTCTGACGATTGTAGCCCTGAGAATCCGCAAGCTATGATTGAGTCCTTTCAAGATGCTCGGATCAGATTCCGTCGGAACTCAAAGAATCTAGGAAATGGTCCCAATGTTGCTGGCGCATTTAAACAAGCTCAGGGAAAATATGTAGCGAGTCTAAATGATGATGACCTGTGGAATCCAGACTTTTTAGAAAAGCTAGTTCCTCCCCTAGAAGCGAATCCAGATGTAGTTGTGGCTTTTTGTGACCACTATATTATAGACGCAGATGGTGTAATTAATTATGCAACTACTGAAGAACATACCCGGCTTTGGAAGCGTGACCAACTTAAAGCAGAGGTATACCAGCCTTTCTGTACTATCGGACTAGTAGACCAAGCAGTGTCTCCTGCATCCTCTGCTGTGATTCGTAGGGACAAGGTTAATTGGGATGAACTATTGTCAGTGGGGGTCTATTGGGATTACTACTTAACCTATCTAGCTTGCCGCAGTGGTGATGGCGCGTACTACTATCCAGAAAGACTGACTCGATACCGCGTCCATGAGTTATCTGAAACCCATATTAGTGGGAGTGGAAACGCCAAGGCTCAGATCCGCAAAGGCAAATCCGGTATTTTTTGCTACGAACACTTTTTAGCAGATCCTCAATTACAAAAGCATCGGAGTTATTTTACCCAGAAATTAGCACAAGCGAACACAACTCTGGGTATTGGGCTGATACGGGATGGACGAGTAGCAGAAGCACGCCCCTATCTTTTTCGTGCCTTGAGTCAAAATTTCAGTCTGCGAACTGTAGCAGCTCTCATGCTCACCGTTATACCTCAACAATTAGCAAATCCTTTCGAGATATCTCCCAGACGGGAAATTATCCAACAGACAAAAGTACATTCAAAATTACATTAATAATTTCAGTAATTACGATGAATATTTCAACACCAAAAAACGTAAAAGAAGTTCTTCATAACTCCCTAGGACAGTTAGACAAATTTGAAGAATGTATACTGCTAGACAATCCTGATCATTACAATATTGGTGACCACCTGATTTGGTTAGGCTCTGTACTATTTTTGACAGATACCTTAAAAACGAAAATCAAGTATGCCACTGGTATTAACGGTTTCTCTCATGCCAGCCTAAAAAAAATGGATAAATGCCCCATAATCTTTAATGGAGGAGGCGCATTAGGTGATCTATATGAAGGTTTTCAAAATTTTAGAGAATCGATTATAGAAAACTATCGAGATAGACCAATTATTATTTTTCCTCAGACTATTTATTTTAGGAATCCCGAAAACCTCAAAAAAGCGGCAAAAGTTTTCAACTCCCATCCTAACCTAACCCTATTTACCCGAGATCAAGTCAGCTATGAAATTGCTCTTCAAAATTTCTGGAATTGTCGGGTGATTAAAGCCCCTGATATGGCATTTCAAATGGCTGGTCTATCTACTGACTCCATCCAGCCTGCTCAAGAGGATTCTAGTCTTTATCTTTGCCGAAAGGATCAAGAACTTAAGACTACTAGTAACCTGATTCTTTCTTCTCAGATAAAAAATCTCGTCTTAGAAGACTGGGTTTCAGATAGATGGACCCTAAGAACTACTAAGCAACTCTCTAAAGGTTGGTATTGGCGTATTCCAGGATTGGTCAGAATAATTCGGGAAGTTTATGAGCGAGGATTAGCAACTCCTAAAGAATGGTTATCCCGACAAAACTGGAAGTATTTTCATACTAATACTGCGAAATTTAAAACAACCCATAACTCCCAAATTAATCTAGCATCTTGGGGCCTGATGCACAGCGGCATCTATCAATTCAAAAGGCATCGTTTAATTATAACTAATCGTTTGCATGGTCATATCCTTAGTACTCTTTTAGAGATTCCTCATATCTTTCTTCCTAACTCTTATTACAAGAATGAAGCATTTTACGAAGCATGGACGTCACAAATTCCATTCTGCCGGTTTATAAAAGACCCCTCAGAACTTGAATTTGCTGTAGAAGAAATGTTAGAGTCCTATCCTTTATCAATAGGACTGCAGTAATAGATAGGACTTAAGTAGTAGGGGGCGTTAATAACACGTAAGCATTAAGCTATCAGCTATCAGCTATCAGCTATCAGCTAATGCGCTAGGCGCACGCTACTTGATCTGCTTATGGGCTATTAGGAAGCTACACCGAACAGCTTTAGAATAAAACAAGTAAGCATTCGTTTAATCTGAGTTATGGAAAGCTGACGGCTGACCGCTGGCGGCTGAATGCTTACAATAACACACCCCACAGGTAGAGTTACTGCGTAAGTCCTGATAGAGAAAACGGGAATAGAATGCGCTAATGTTTAAACCTAAGAGTCAATCATGACTAAAATCCTTTACCTAATTGCTTCTCATAGCAATCCAGACCAAGTTGTCAGACTAGTCAATAAAATTAAGACTGGTAACCCTGAGTCCCAGGTCTTAATTCACCATGATCAATCTAAGTCGAGCCTTAGCCCAACGTCTTTTGAGCAGATCAACAATGTTCACATCCTGGAAGACTATGTTCCAGTTGAGTGGGCAGATTTTTCTATGGTGGAAATGGAACTTCGCTGCATCAACTGGTTAATAGATAATTCTGTGACATTTGACTGGTTGATATTCCTCTCTGGTCAAGACTATCCCATTCAGCCAATCAGCCAAATCGAGCAGTTCTTGCAGAACACCGAATATGACGGATTTATGGAATATTTTCCGGTACAAGAACCACCAGAAACAGCTTGGCAGTGGGGCAAAGATTTGGGCATAGAGCGCTATTTTTTTCGCTACTATAAGCTGCCAGCTAGTCTAAAGGCTATAGTGTATAAACTATATCGTGTTGTCAATTGGCAGCCCCTAGTCCGGATCAGGGCTGGTAAGTTTGGTGCCAGAATAGCAATCCGTTGCGTTTCAACACCTTTCACCCCAGAGTTTCAGTGCTACGCGGGTTCTCAGTGGCACACACTTTCCTACCGCTGTATTCAATATATCCATCAATTTGTTCAGCGTAACCCAGCATTTGTAGAACACTATCGAAACACACTCGTACCAGATGAGTCTTTCATCCAGAGCATCCTGCTCAACCAGTCGATGCTAAAACTATTCAATGATAACAAACGTTATATCTCTTGGACTCCTCCCTATCCAGCTATCATGGGTGTCCAAGATTTTGAGTCAATGATTACTTCTGGTAAGCACTTTGCCCGCAAATTCGATGATAAAGTAGATGCCAAAGTTATCGATATGCTGGACAAACATCTTGGGTAAGATGGGGATAATAGGGAATAATATACCTATAGTCCTTCTGATGTCTTTAAGGTTTAAATTAGGATTGCTAGATCAGGTAGTTAAAGACTTCTGCGAAGGATGCACTAGTCAGAGTTTTCGATAATTTTAACAGGATAGCTACTCATGAAACTCTGTATCGTTACCCACAAAGTCATGAAAAATGATGGCCAAGGTCGAGTCAACTATGAAGTCGCCAAAGAAGCCATTCGTCGCGGTCATCACGTCACTTTATTAGCCAGTAATGTCGCCCCAGAACTCCAGCAGAGCAATCAGGTAAACTGGATTTTCATTCCAGTTAAAAGGTGGCCAACAGCACTAATTCGTCATCTAGTTTTTTCCTGGCGGAGTGGCAATTGGTTAAATCAACACCGTAGTGAGCTGGACTTAGTAAAGGTTAACGGCTCCATTACCAGAGCTGGCTCAGATGTGAATGCTGTACATTTTGTCCACAGTTCTTGGTTGCGATCGCCTGCCCATACTTCTCGGCTACGTCGGGATTTGTATGGTCTTTACCAGTGGCTAGTTACAATCTTGAATGCCCATTGGGAAAAAAAATCCTTCCGTCAGGCAAAAGTAGTAGTCGCAGTTTCCGGAAAGGTCAAGAAAGAATTAGTAGACATTGGTGTACCCCCTGAATCCATTCGGGTAATTGTCAATGGTGTTGACTTACAGGAATTTTATCCCGGTGTGGCTGACCGCAAACAATTGGGTCTTCCTGAGGGAGTGCCTTTAGCATTTTTTGCTGGAGACATCCGAACACCTCGGAAGAACTTGGATACAATTCTGCACGCCTTAGTCCAAGTGCCTGAATTACACCTGGCTGTTGCTGGCATCACAGAAGGTAGTCCCTATCCTCAGCTAGCCGCAACCCTAAATGTCAGCGAACGGGTACATTTTCTGGGGTACCGACGTGACCTCCCACAGATCATGCGAGCCGTAGATTTATTTGTCTTTCCATCCCGCTATGAAGCCTGCACACTAGTGCTCCTAGAAGCAATGGCTTCCGGCTTGCCAGTGATTACCGCAAGCACAGCCGGGGGGGCTGAATTGGTTACCCCAGCCTGCGGAGTGGTCTTGTCTGACCCCAACGATACCCAGGCTTTGGCAAAGGAGTTAAGCTTTTTGGTTAGTAATCCTGAAAAAAGGAAACAGATGAGCCAAGCTGCACCAATGATAGCCGCCCAATACAGTTGGGAAAAGATGGCACAAAGCTATGTGGATTTATTTGAAGAACTGATCAGGTAGTCTAAATTTAATGTTGCAGGTTGCAGGTTGCAGGTTGAAGGTTGCAGGTTGCAGGTTGCAGGTTGAAGGTTGCAGGTTGCAGGTTGCAGGTTGAAGGTTGAAGGTTGCAGGTTGCAGGTTGAAGGTTGCAGGTTGCAGGTTGCAGGTCAACAGATAACGATACTCCCGAGGATTTTTAAGGTAGAAAATTCTCAATTCTCAATTCTCAATTCTCAATTCTCAATTCTCAATTCTCAATAGTTATGTCTAACCTACTAATTAAACTTCCCACTGAGCTCGAACCTATTGTTGATGAAATTAGTAACTTTACCGAACTGCCCAGAGACGAGGTAAACCATCGAGTCTGGCAGGAAGCGCTGCAACTAGGCTGGAATGTTTGTCAAGATGCCCAAAACTTTGGAGTTACCCCTCACCAGTATGATGCCAATATGGAGGCTCTTTATAAAAATGGGTATGGCTTCATATTTGAAACAATGGTTTTTTGGGCTAGACCTGGACGAAAGCAATTGATAGAAATAACCCTAGAAAGGATTCAGAAGTATGCCTCACAGAAAGGGAAGACAACTGGTGATTTAAAAATTTTGTTACTGGGTGATGGTACAGGCAATGACTCTCTGTACTTAGGGATGAATGGTTGTCAAGTTGATTACTGCGATTTTCCAGGCAGTAAAATCTATGATTTTGTCACCAAGCGATTTAAACATTATGGCTTGTTAGACATATGGTATCAACTTGATTCCTACCTATGAAGCCTGTTTGGATAATCAGTACGATGTTGTAATTTCTTTCGATGTTCTCGAACACCTTACTGAGCCATGGATCGCCATTGCTAATATACGCTCCATGTTAAAAACAGAAGGCATTGCACTGATCACCGATGCTTATGGTGATGTTACAGGTAGACACCCAACTCATTTAGAGTCAAATCGAAAATTTAAAGGTCAAAGTCCCTTCATGTTTTTGAAAAAGGGCATGGTGCTTACTTGGTATAGTTCAGTCTTTAAACCTATGGAATTTACCAAGGTCGATAAGTGGTCTTTAAGGGATTATTTTATTCTCTGGCAAGATAAAAAGGTGATAGTAGAGTATTTGTCTGGTAAATCAGGACTATTGAAACAATTTGTTAAGAATTTTTTGGTCAAAAAATAACCCTATAGAGCATTTTTGCGAAACTAACCGGATCGCTATTTGTTGCTGTTGAATCAAAAAATAGCACTCTTGACGAAGGAAAATTCAACAGTTCTTACGGTTATTTGATTTTAACATAACTTTCGTATAAAGGAACTACTCCTGATGCAGGATATGAAACCAGTTGCTATTTGCATTCCTACCTATAATCAATCCCAGTACTTATGGGAGTCAGTGGGCAGCGCCTGCCGTCAAACCTATCCCAATGTGGAAGTTTGGGTGTCAGACGACGCTAGCACTGATGAAACCCCTGAGGTTATGGCACAACTATGCCAGCAGTTTCCTCAAGTACGGTACTATCGGCACCCTAAAAACCTAGGTATGGCCGCTAACAACAATTGGGTTTTGAAACAGCCAAACACTGAATTTATTGTTCGTTTGGATTCAGATGATGCCCTGTTACCCAACTATGTAGAAACGTTACTACCCCTGCTAGAGAAGCATCCAGAGGCGGGTTATGCCCATAGTGCTGTGCAGGAAATTGATGAACGCAGTAACAATCGAGATGTGCGACGTATTGCAAGACAGCACGAGTTTCAGAGCGCAGACGACTCACTACGAGCCGCAGTTTTTGGCGTAAAAGTAGCTGCAAATATCGCTATGTTTCGGGCTGAAGCGTTGCCAGCAGTTAGGTTTTATGAAGATAGTCCCGATTTTGTACAGGACTATAACATGTGGGTCAGAATGGCAGATGCGGGTTATGGCAACGTTTATGCCAATGAGATATTAGCGCGTTATCGCGTTTGGACTGATGCTAAAAATCTACGTCCTAAGCGTAAAAATATTGAATTACAAGGATGTATTCGGGTTTTTGAAGACAGTATCTTGCCTGGTTTTAAGCGACGGGGTTGGGATACAAAGGTGATTGAGGAGCAGCGTCGTAAACTGGCCTTAAGACACACAGCATACTGTTATCGTCCACTGTTCAATGAGGTAGAACGCACGGAGCTGATTGCTCTATTGAAAGAGTTAGGAGATTCACCAGCTTTGCGATTTCGCATGTTCT
This sequence comes from Moorena sp. SIO3B2, assembly GCF_010692525.1. Taxonomy (NCBI): domain Bacteria; kingdom Bacillati; phylum Cyanobacteriota; class Cyanophyceae; order Coleofasciculales; family Coleofasciculaceae; genus Moorena; species Moorena sp. SIO3B2. The sequence continues at coordinate 25,379 of NZ_JAAHHE010000040.1, read as the reverse complement.
TATCGAGATGGGGCTTTCGTCCTGTCTTTGAATGGACAATTTCTATGGAATTACGGTTGAAAGGTATGGTGAAAGGTTGGTTAAGTACTCTACAGAGTTATTTACGGTCTCAAACAGCAGGATAGTAATCTGTTTAGAATTTAGAATGTAGAATTTAGAATTTAGAATGCCCGAATTCTACATTCTGCATTCTGCATTCTGCATTCTACATTCTGCATTCTACATTCTGCATTCTGACAAACAACCTTCAACCTCCAACCTTCAACCTAACTCAACCGTAGAAGAAATGAGAATAACTGTTATAGTCCCCACCTATCGCCGTCCAAAAGACCTAGAACGGTGTTTAGAGGCCCTGGAGAAGCAAACTCGACCAGTGGATGAGGTCTTGGTGATTGTACGGGATACTGATCCTGAAACTTGGGGGTTTCTTGAAGCATTCAACCCTGAGGTTTTACCCATGCGTCCTGTGAAATTAAGTATTCCCGGGCAAGTGGCCGCTCTCAACGCAGGTCTTGATGCAGCACAGGGAGATATTATTGCCATTACCGATGATGATGCTGCTCCCCGTGGCAATTGGTTAGCTTATATTGAAACTCACTTCCTGTCCGATCACCGGATCGGGGGTGTCGGTGGACGGGATTGGGTACATCTGGGTAACTACCTGGAAAATGGTGCTAGAGAACGAGTGGGTCGAGTGCAATGGTATGGACGGGTGATTGGTAATCATCACCTGGGGGTAGGTTTACCTCGGGAGGTGGATGTCCTTAAGGGCGCTAACATGAGCTATCGACGAACTGCTATATCGGGCTTGCGCTTTGATCAGCGTCTGCGAGGGACGGGAGCTCAAGTCCATAATGATCTGGGGTTTAGTCTAGCCCTAAGAAAAGCCGGTTGGAAGCTGATTTATGACCCAGGGGTAGCAGTAGACCACTATCCAGCACAGCGTTTTGATGAGGATCAGCGAGGCATAGTTTTTAGCGATACTGCCCTAATTAATGCGGCACATAATGAAACTATAGTTTTGTTAGATTACTTCCCTGTTCTACAACGGATTATATTTATAGTTTGGTCAACATTGGTGGGAACGCAAATTAAACCCGGTTTCCTGCAATGTTTGCGGTCTTTCCCCAAGGAAGGACTTTTAGCAGGACAAAAGTGGCTTGCTTCTTTGCGTGGACGTTGGCAGGGTTGGTTGAGCTGGAAAAAGTGCTTAGGCTAGCAAAAGAGACTGTTGAAGGTTGAATAAGGTTGAAGGTTGAATAAGGTTGAAGGTTGTTCGCGTAGCGTGGCCAAAGGCCAAGGTTGAAGGTTGTTCGCGTAGCGTGGCCAAAGGCCAAGATTGAAGGTTGAAGGTTGTTCGCGTAGCGTGGCCAAAGGCCAAGGTTGAAGGTTGTTCGCGTAGCGTGGCCAAAGGCCAAGGTTGAAGGTTGTTCGCGTAGCGTGGCCAAAGGCCAAGATTGAAGGTTGACTGTTGACTAAATGTGGAAAGGGAACAGGAAATAGGGAATAAGAAATAGGGAACATGAAATAGGGAACAGGCAGTCGAAAAATGACTACTAACTAATCTCTAATCAATACTAACTAATCTCTAATCAATACTAACTAATCTCTAATCTATCAGATCTAGCGTTTCTAATAGTTATTAAGTACATTTAATTTTATTACCCCTACTCCCTACTCCCTACTCCCTACTCCCTAAAACCTAGGACTTTTTCCCTCAGCCAATTGAGAACTACTGTGTATCTAATCCCTAACACCTAATGACAAAAGGAATTCCTATCAAACTAGAACCAGCCCCTGCTTGGACAGCTATCCTGTTATTTGTTGTGATTACAATACTGGGGATTATTGCTGGTGCTGGCAGCATTCTGCGTATTCTGTTGCCTGTGGTAGGGTTTGCCGTGGGCCTTTTTCTCTATCGACGGTATCCTGTGCTCTACTTAGGTTTTATGTGGTGGCTATGGTTTCTGATGCCATTGGTTCGTCGTTTAATTGACTATCGCAGTAACTGGGTTAATCCGAGTCCAGTATTGCTAGTAGCGCCTGTGGTGACATGGATTACTGTGGATACCTTTTTAAAATACCTTCCTAGAGCCTATAAACAGGGGGGTTTGCCTTTTATTTTAGGATTCACCAGTATTTTGTATGGCTTTATAATTGGTCTGATTAAAAGCACTCCTATTTTCGCTATTCGAGGACTGATCGACTGGTTTACCCCAATTCTGTTAGGTTTCTACTTATTTATAAATTGGCGAGATTATCCTCGCTATCGCGAAAACATTCAGCGCACATTCCTCTGGGGTGTCTTGGTGATGGGAGTCTATGGCATAGTGCAATATGTGATTGCACCAGAGTGGGATCGATTTTGGCTGATTAACGCCAGAATGTTCTCGATGGGGAATCCCGAACCGTTTGGTATTCGTTTGTGGAGCACGATGAATTCCACTGGACCGTTTGCCGCAACCATGATGGTGGGTCTGCTGTTGTTATTTAATAATCAAAGTCCTTTACGTATTCCTGCTTCCATAGCTGGTTACTTGTCTTTTCTACTCACGTTGTCACGGACGATGTGGGCGAGCTGGTTCTTTGGACTAGCTTCCCTAACCAGTTCACTCAAACCCAAAATCCAGATGCGCATCATTATTTCTATCCTGGTCATGGCAATTTGTATCGTGCCGTTAACCACGATTGAGCCATTCTCGGAGGTAATTGGTAGTCGTTTGGCAACATTTTCTGACCTTGGAAATGATCACAGTGCGGAAGTTAGACAACAGATCTATGAAGAGAGTCTTGGCAAAGCTCTTTCTATGGCTTTAGGTAATGGGATTGGAAATACATTCACTATCGAACAAGGGGAAATCCGAAGCGTTGTGATTGACAGTGGCATTTTAGATATGTTTTTTACCCTAGGCTGGTTTGGAACTCTCCCGTATATGTCTGGATTGCTCCTGCTGGTATATAGTGTTTTCCAATATCCTGAGATTCGCCGTGATTCCTTCATGAGTGCTGCTCGTGCTATTGGTTTGAGTAATTTAATCGGGCTACCGATTGGTAGCGCTATGCTTGGTGTTGGGGGATGTTATATTTGGGGATTTTTGGGTCTAACTATGGCAGCACATAAGTATCACCAGCATCAAAATAAGCTTTCTTCTGAAATGGAAAGTATTGCTGAAGTGAAGACTGCTAAAGATAAGAATTATGAAAATTTTCTGATCAATAGCACTGACTGAAGAATAACAGAAGTAGGAGATGGAAAGGAACAGCCGGATGGTAAGTATTCAGCTATCAGCTATCAGCTATCAGCTATCAGCTATCAGCTATCAGCTATCAGCTATCAGCTATCAGCTATCAGCTATCAGTCAAAGGCCTTGGCCTATGGCCACCCTACGGGAATGGGCACGTTACTTGAGATGCTATCAGCTTTTGAATCAAACAGGTAAGCATTGGTTTAATAGTCACGAAAGTCAAATCCCTTGTGGCCTGTGCCACAAAGCACCTCAAGTAGCGTGAGCTTTTAGCTCACGGCTGACGGCTGACGGCTGACGGCTGACGGCTGAATGCTTACGCCGGATGTTTCAACTACCAATTCCTAACTAACTTATAAACTAACTCATAGGTCAAATATGGCGGTGCTTTGCTTTTTGGGAGAGGTTTGATGCGTATACTCCATATCTTAAACCATATTAAACAAACTGGTAATGGTATTGTCAATGTAGCGATTGACGTTGCCTGTGAGCAAGCCAAAGCGGGTCATGAGGTTGCTATTGCCTCTGCTGGCGGCGGATATGAAACATTGCTAAGCCGTTATGGCGTCACTCACTTTGAACTCGATCAGACCCGAAAACCGTTGCATCTGCTCAAGGCTGCTGGGCGTTATCGAGGGATAATCGCAGAATTTCAGCCAGATATTGTCCATGGACACATGATGACGGGAGTAGTCCTAGCTCGGTTCCTACGGGGTTCAGCAAAGTATAAGCTAGTATCCCATATTCACAATGTTCACCAACGTAGCTCAGTAGTGATGGGATTGGCTGAACGGGTGATTTCCGTGAGTGATGCAGTAGCAATCTCGATGTCTAAGCGGGGTATTCCCATGGGGAAAATGCCTGTGATCAAGAATTGCACTCTAGGCAGTCCCCGATTACCTGCTTTAGATACCTGCACTGCTAAAGCTTTGGAACATCCGGCTATTGTGACAGTAGCTGGCATGAACCGACGTAAAGGAATTACTGAGTTAATTAGCGCTTTTGAGCCGGTTGCTAAGAGTTCTCCTAAGGCACATTTGTATTTAGTCGGAGATGGTCCCGACCGTCAAATGTTTGAAACTCAAGCTGCGGCATCGTCAGTTGCTGATCGTATCCACTTCGAGGGTTTTCAAAAAAATCCTCAAGCTTACATGATGGCAGCGGATGTTTTTGTCCTGGCTTCACACCGTGAGTCTTTCGGTCTGGTTTTGATGGAAGCACGACAGGTGGGTTGCCCGATTGTTGCTACTAGGGTGGATGGTATTCCTGAAGTACTAGATTACGGAAAGGCAGGAGTGCTAGTTCCTCCTAAAAATGCGATCGCACTGGCAGATCAGATCGAGATGCTTCTGGCTAGTCCGTCTGAACAGGATAGATTAAGACGTGCAGCACAGCAAAACATTGAGGAACTAACCGTCACCACTATGGTGGAGAAGATTATTACTGTCTACCATCAGCTTCTAAAACGTTCCTAAGGAAGCTTGACGGCTAGCTACCCCAGGTTGCAGGCTCCAGTCTTTTAAATAGTTTCGAGTTCAGGGAAAAAACTATGTCAATACGTATCCCGGAATGGCAATATGCTGCGATTGTTCCTCTGATCGCTGTTTTGGTAATTATTGTCCATTCTGTGATTAGCAACAATGACACTATAACTGCTGAATCCAACCCAAGCCAACGCTTGACTTACACTACCTCTTGGATCGGTAATACCTATGGTCCCGGAGGTGATCTTCCGGGCAAGGATAAACATGTCCAGCTATCGATGTTAGCGATGGCTGTAAGTCCCGATGGTACGGTTTATGGTAATGCTCCCTGGGATGAAGCTGGTAGAGAAGGGGGGGTTTATAAAAATGGTGATGTTCTTGGTCAACTGGATGCTACCCATGGTTGGGGACGATCCGGGGGAACTGCGATCGCAGTTAATGATAACTATATTTACATGGCGATGACACAAAAGGGTCGCTATGGGGTAGGGTATCCTAATTCTGATGATAAATGGTATTGTGTTCGTCGCTATAACAGAAGTAATTATAAAGGAGCAAAGTTTAAGGGGGGTAATGGCTATGATAAGAGTATGTTGATTATCAATACCAATCAAGGTTTGATTCGGGGAATCGCAGCAGATAATAGTCGCTTATATGTTAGTGATACGCCTAACAATAAAATCAAAGTTTATGATGCCCAGACCATGAAACCGGTTAAAGAATGGTCAGTAAATCAACCGGGTAAGTTAGCCTTAGATAAAACTGGATCCTTGTGGGTTATTCAGAACAAGACCAATAAGATCCTTAAGTTAAATACAGAAACGGGCAAAGTTCAAGGCAAACTTGATTCGGTTAGCATCCCTACAGCTATTGTTGTGGATAATCAAAATCGCCTCTTAGTAGGAGATGGTGGACCTGATAATCAGATTAAAATATTTAAAAATCTAGACAGCAGTGGCAATCCAACTCCTGATGGAACCTTTGGTGTTAAAGGGGGAATTTATGCCGGAAGTCCTCGGGAAATTGGAAAAATCAGACCCTTACATTTTAATTCCATTACCGGGATTGGAGTCGATCAGGATAATAATATTTATGTCGCCAGTGATCCCAGTCGGATTTACGCTTGGCAAGCAGGTGGATTAACCGTGGATAGCTACAAACTGGATGGGACTCTCAATTGGAAATTGCAAGGTCTCTTATTTATTGACATTCCTGATATTGATCCAGCGGCTGAAACTGTTGTTCATACGAAAAATCAACAGTTTAAACTAGATTACAGTAAATCATCAGGTCAAGAATGGACTCATGTCGCCCATACCGTTAATCCCTTTAAGTATCCTAATGATAATCGAATTAAGAAGACTATCAAGCATAATGCTGGTGCGATGATTCGCCGGGTTAAGGGTCGGAAGCTGATGTTTACCAATAGTATGTATACCGAGTCAGCTGGTATCCATGTTTATCGGTTTAATCCGGCAACTGATGGGGAAGTCGCTATTCCCACTGCCTCATTTTGGGGAAGTCAATTGGATTATCGCTATTGGCAAGATAAAAACGGTAATGGACAAGAGGAACAGGCTGAACAAGGTCAATATAATCAAGGACAAAATTATCGGGGTTGGGCATTTTGGCCTGATGATGACGGTAATATCTGGATAGGTACATCAAGAAACGGGATTAAAAAACTATCCCTTAAACGGTTTGATTCTTACGGCAGCCCGATTTACGATATTAACCACCAAAAATCCTTTGAAATGCCAAAGGAATTTAAAATTATTCAACGACTTGAGTATCATCCAAAAACCGATACCATGTATATTGCTGGATATTCTCCGACGTTTAATACCAGGGGTGATTGGGGATTGATTGGTAACAGAGCTGTCAAATATATCAATTGGAGTAAAGCGCCACAAAAAGCCGGTGAAATAGTCATTGCTTACAATCAAAACTCCAAAGGAGTCAGACCAGATTTACCGAAAAGTATGGCTGTTTATGGAGACTATTTATTTGTCGGCTATGTCGATAATAGTTTTGAAAAAGATCCGAATCGATACCCTAAAGTGCGAGTTTATGATTTTCGCACAGGTCAAGAGATTGGCAAAATAAATCCCGGCCCAGAAGTAAAATCAACCACAGGTTGGCTGGATGTCCCGATGGCCTTAAGAGTAGTGCGAATAAAAAATGGAGAATACTTGCTATTTGCCGAAGAGGATTTTTACGCTAAAGCTTTAATGTACCGCATAAAGATAGACCCCTAATATCAAGTCTGCTCGAAAACTACTTCTTCCCTCCCCCCTCTCCCCACACTCTACTCCCTACTCCCTACTCCCTACTCCCTACTCCCTACTCCCTTTGCTTTAACAAACACTATCGAGGCTCTAGTACTGTGAAAACACTTCAAATCGGTATGGGTTGGTTCCCTGAACAAGCAGGAGGACTCAACCGGGTTTATTACGATTGCACTCGTTACTTACCCCAAGCTGGTGTGGAGATGCATGGCTTAGTGGCAGGCTCAACCGCTGTATCTGAAAACTCCGGTGGTCAAGTCCAAGCCTTTGCTAGCCATCAATCTCCTCTCTGGCAACGCTGGAGCAGTATCCGACAGGCAATGCATCGAGTGCTGAAGGAGGAAGACTACCCCCTAGTAGTGTCCCACTTCGCTTTATATACCTTTCCAATCCTCGATCAATTAGACAGTCGCCCAATGGTGATGCACTTCCAAGGGCCTTGGGCCTTAGAAGGGCATGTAGAAGGCAGCAATACCGTTGCGACTCGGTTAAAATGGATGCTAGAGCGGGTGACGTACAAACGGATAGCCCAGTTTATCGTACTTTCTGAGGCTTTCCGCAACACCTTGCACCAAGAGTATCATATCCCACTAGAGCGCATTCACATCATTCCTCCGGGGGTTGATACCGAGCGTTTCGACACCACCATTACACCCCAGGAAGCACGGTCAAAACTAGGCTGGCCTCAAGATCGACCAATTATCTTAGCTGTGCGACGGTTAGCTAAACGCATGGGCTTAGAAAATTTAATTGCAGCAGTGGATCAGGTGCGTAAGCGCTATCCAGACGTGCTGTTACTGATAGCGGGTAAAGGCACACTGATGCCAACCTTGCAAGCACAGATTGAAGCATTAGGACTCACTGAGCATGTCCGCTTGTTAGGTTTTGTGTCGGACCAAGATTTAGCCCTAGCTTACCGTGCTGCAACTTTCTCAGTTGTGCCAACCGTGGCATGGGAAGGCTTTGGTCTGATTGTTATTGAGTCATTGGTGAATGGAACGCCAGTTCTTGGAACACCTGTAGATAGTATTCCAGAGATTTTACAGCCTTTTTCGGAAGACTTATTGTTTGAAGGGACTTCTGTTGATCAACTTGCTCAGGGCATGATCGAGGTATTTTCTGGTCAGCGTCAACTACCTAGCTCTGAGGCTTGTGAAGCTTATGTTCATGAGCACTATACTTGGCCGGTGATTGCTCAACGAATTAAATCTGTTTATCAAGCTGCCATGGATTAATATAGCAATTTTTAATCAGGTGAGGTACTTTCATTATTGGTTTTAGGGAGCAGGGAGCTGCGATAAGCAAGCAAGTAAAAAAAAGGGAATGTACCTCATTAAATTAGAAAACGCTATAGCTGAGATCAGTTATGAGATTAGCTTGTCAGCTTTTGCACGTTTGAAACACTCTTTTTTGGACTACCCACTTTTATGAAGCGCCGTCGAGTCCTTTTTGTCGATCATGCCGCCGTTTTGGGCGGAGCTGAGTTGAGCCTGCTGGATCTGGCCACTGCCTACCGGGACACCAGCGAAGTACTACTGTTTGCCGATGGCCCGTTCCGGGAACGGCTCGAAGCTGCACAGGTGAAGGTCAAGGTCATACCTGCACCCCAAGCCATCTTATCCGTAAGGAGTTCAGGGGGACTCAGCGCCGCTCTCAAGGCATTACCTCCCCTGTGGTGGATGGCTTGTCGAATAGCAGCAGTTGGACGTGAGTTTGAGCTAGTACACGCCAACTCCCAAAAAGCTTTCATTGCTGCTGCGATCGCAACATTGATGGGCGGTCCTCCCGTGGTTTGGCACCTGCGAGATATTGTGACCGCACCACACTTTAGCTCCCTCAATCGTGCCATAGCCGTTTTCCTAGCTAATCGTCTAGCATCTCAAGTATTGGTCAATTCTCGTGCTACTGGTCAAGCCTTTATCGCTGCTGGGGGACGTAAAGACCTAGTAACACTGGTTTACGGCGGTATTGGTTCAGACCCCTTCGATAATCTGGCATCGGATCAATCAGCTCAAATCCGTGACCAGCTCGGCATTGGTGATGCTCCACTTGTTGGTGTATTCAGTCGGCTATCTTACTGGAAAGGTCAGCATATTTTACTAGAAGCCTTACAGGAACTCCCCAATGTACACGCCCTGTTGGTTGGTGAAGCCCTATTTGGTGAAGCAGAATACGCCTCACGGCTCGAAGCCATGGCTGCGGCACCAGAATTTGCTGGTCGTGTTCACATGCTGGGATTTCGCAATGATGTGCCAGCATTGATGTCTGCTTGTAATATTGTAGTCCATACCTCTACTGAACCGGAACCCTTTGGTCGGGTGATTGTGGAGGGTCAGTTGGCAAAACGACCCGTAGTTGCTGCTGCGGCTGGTGGTGCAGTGGAATTGATTCAGGATGGCGAGACTGGTCACTTGGTATCGCCAGGAGATTCAGTAGCACTGGCGAAGGTGATTGGTGAATTGCTCAGTGATCCAAGGGCTGCAGATAGGCTAGCCAAAGATGGTTATATCCATGCTAAGTCTACTTTTTCCCTGGAATCCCTGTTGATGACCTTTGACCAAGCTCTGAACAAGGTATAGCGCTGTGTGTGGGGCCCGGGCGCGGGGAGTGTGGGGAGTGTGGGACCCGGGCGCGGGGAGTGTGGGGCCCGGGCGCGGGGAGATGGGAAAGATTGTTATAGCGTTCCTGATACTGATGAGGTACATTCAATACCCAATTGAAAACGCTATAAGCGCTAGAAATAAGAAGCAAACTTGGCAAAAAAAGCTGGTATTTCGTTCTTTTTTTGGGGAAGACTCAGATCAGAGCAATCCTGATCACGATCTCATCGTCAACAGCCGATTGCTACCAATACCATGATTTCAGCCAAACTGAAATCTAGCTCAAGGTTGAAGAGCAATTGTTTTTTTCAAAGTCATGACGATGACCATCAAACCCCTCAACCGTTTGGTTTCCAAGGTTTCCTTAGGAACTGTCCTGATTGTTCCTTTTGTATTGCAGATCTTCACAGCGGTTGGATTAGTAGGATATCTCTCCTTTAGAAATGGCGAGAAAGCGGTTAATAAACTTGCACTCCAGTTACAGAGCGAAATCACTAACCGCGTCCAAGAGCATCTGAATAATTACTTAGAGTACCCTTATATTATTGTTCAAAGTAATATCAATGCTTGGCAGCTCCAACAATTAAGTTTTAACAATCTTGCTGTCTTGGAACGTCACCTCTGGAAACAAGTCAAACTATTTGAGTCTGTTCGTTCCATTTATATTGCAGGCAATCCGGAAAAGCTAGAATATGCCTTTGCCAGACGGGAACCAGATGGAACCTTCGTTGTTAGGGACTTCGTAGATTTCCCAATTCGCAATACCTATGCTGTAGACGACCAAGGTCAGCGGACTGAGTTGTTGGTCTCAAAAGCCTTCTATCCGCGCCAAAGACCCTGGTATATCAGTGCGGTAGAGGCAGCTAAACCCACATGGGGCGAAATTTACAACTTTTCCGATGGCAAACTCGGAATCAGTTTCTCTGCCCCTGTTCAAGACCAGGCAGGAAATTTTCATGGTGTTATAACTGTTGATCTGATTCTGAGCCTGATTAGTGATTTCCTGCGCGGACTCACCATCAGTCCTTCTGGTCAAGTTTTTCTTTTAGAACCGTCAGGAGAGTTAATTGCTAGTTCAACATCTGAACAACCATTTGTGCTCAGCCATCAAGACAATCAAGCTCAACGACTCAAGGCCACAGACAGTCAAAACCCATTAACCCAAATTACAGCACAGTATTTGCTTGAAAACCTTGGCAATCTTTCCAAAATTGAAGCAGCACAGCAGTTTAACGTTAAGCTTGATGGAGAACGTCAATTTGTCCAAGTTACTCCTCTGAATAACCAGCGCGGTTTGGATTGGCTAGTGGTAGTGGTCATACCAGAATCGGATTTTATGGCGGAAATTAACGCCAATACCAGGCTCTCGATACTGCTGTGTATTTACGCTTTAATTGTAGCAACAATCATCGGCATTTTTACGGCACGGTGGGTAATAAAACCGATTTTACATCTCAATAGGGCTGCTAAAGACATTGCTAAAGGTAAATGGCATAAAACTGTAACTATTAAACGCTCTGATGAAGTGGGGGAATTGAGTGAATCCTTTAACCAAATGGCAGTGCAACTGAAAGAATCCTTTGAAACGTTAGAGCAACGGGTCGAAGCACGCACAGCGGAACTAGCAGAGGCGAAAGACAAAGCAGAAGTTGCTAACCAGGCTAAAAGCGAATTTCTCTCGAATATGAGTCATGAATTGCGCACCCCCCTCAATGGCATTCTTGGCTATGCTCAAATTCTTAAGCGAGAACATAATCTCAGTTCCCGCCAAACCGATGGTTTAGAAATTATCCACCAAAGCGGGATTCATTTGTTGACCCTAATCAACGACATCTTAGACCTATCCAAAATCGAAGCCCGTAAAATGGAACTCTACCCCGATGATATCCATTTTGCTAACTTCCTCGACAGTGTTGTGGGAGTGATAAAAATGCGGGCGTTGGAGAAAGATATTTTGTTCAAATACCAAACTGAATCTAACTTACCTATTGGAATTATAGCTGATGAAAAACGACTTCGACAAGTATTACTAAACTTGTTAGGAAACGCCATTAAATTTACCGAGCAAGGTCAAGTAACCTTGGGGGTGAGGGTTAAGGAGTATCAAGTTAATACTTCTACTATTTGTTTTGATATTATTGACACTGGGGTAGGTATGAATCCCCAGCAGTTACATAAAATATTCCTACCTTTTGAACAAGTGGGTGATACTCAACGCCGCTCTGAGGGCACAGGTTTAGGATTAGCTATCACTAAACAATTAGTAGAATTGATGGGTGGTGAACTCAAGGTCACCAGTGAATTGGGTAAAGGGTCAAAATTCTGGTTTGAAGTTAGTTTTAATCTGGCAGCGATCAGTGGGGAAACTAAAGCTGAAATACCAGATAAAATTATAGGATATCGAGGTAAAAAACGTAGGCTATTGGTGGTAGATGACAAACTCGAAAACCGCTTAGTTCTTGAGAATATGCTTGCACCCTTGGGATTTGAGGTGGTCACTGGTGAAGATGGTGAGCAGGAAGTTGACTTGGCTCAACAAATCCAACCGGATCTGATTTTGAGCGATTTAGTTATGCCGGTTAAAAGTGGGTTTGAAGCCATTAAGGAAATTCGCCAAATCCCAGAGATTAGGGAAGTGCCAATTATTGCTATCTCTGCTAGTGTACTGGATATGGATCAGAAAAAGAGTCAAATTGCTGGTTGTGATGCCTTTTTGTCCAAACCCGTAGATGAACCAAAGTTATTGAGCTTGTTAGGAAAGTATTTACATCTGGAGTGGGTTTACGAACAGAATGATCAGGTTTCAAAGATAAACCCTGAAAACGGTTCAGTGGAGCCAACTGAACTAGTGATTCCGCCACTAGAAGAGATGGAAGTGCTGTATGAGTTGGCGATGTTGGGCAGTATGAAAAAAATTCGGGAGCGAGCTATCTACCTGGAAGAACTGGATCACAAATATATGGCTTTTGCTAACAACCTCAAAGAGTTAGCCCAAGGGTTTCAAGAAGATAAGATTCTTGCCTTAGTGGAACAATATTTGTAATATCTAGCAGGGAACAGGGAAAGAGAACGAGGTGTTGTAAGTGTTTCAAGTGTGTTAAGTGTGTTAAGTGTTGTAAGTTTTTTAAGTGTGGGGAGATGGGGAGTCAGATCAGCAACTGTTGTGCTTGCCACTGGGCTTTGAAGGTGCGGACATAAGCCTGAGCACACAGCTTCTCCAACGGAAATTCCCCTTAAATAGGTACTAACTAGCTTGTCAGTACCTATTTAATAGGTACAGTACCTATTTCTTCCGCCAACGGGCATCTGGCCCTCGCCCAAGGCATTCGAGCCGCCCAGCTTTCCTTTCCTGGCGCAAGATACGACGAATCAGATCAATTCCTACAGTAGGACATTGATCCTGTAAATGCTTGATCGAAAAATCTCCAACTATATTGTTAATGGCATCTAGCACCATCGCTGTTTTAGCGCCTTTGGTTGAGGTTACTAACCCAACCCGTTGCTCAAAATCCCGGTACGCTGATAGCACCAACACTCCCAGAAAATACTCCCACCAAGGTAACAAACTATGCTGTCCCTGATGCCAGCTTTGGGAGGACTGTTGACACTCCCCGTCGAACGAAGAACGGGGATTCTTGGATCTACGACTCGTCTTGCTATCCCTTGCCGGAACCAGGAAAAGTAGAGGACAAATCTCCCCGAGCGTTTAGATCATGGATCCAGGTTTCGGTGTGCCCCACCGTACCTTTTTATATGGATAGACAGATACTTTTTCTTATCTAATTTTTCATAGACGTTATAGTCGTTAGACCAAATTACGCAATACGTATCTAATACATATTTTTTACGTTGTCTACTTATGATTAGATCATACCTATCTAAAGAAAAGTTTATTAATTATACTCTTATTATAGCACACAAAAGGAAAAGCAGTCCTAGAAGGATGGGGCGCGATTACCCAAAGTTTTTGGTAAAGTGTATCGTAGTAGCTTTCCTTTGTCCGTTCTACAATGCGTTCCAAACTAATAAACCGCCCCACCTCGTAACCAGCTTTGTATAGTAACAGTAGTGTCAGCAGCCGAGCCATCCGTCCATTGCCATCACTAAAAGGGTGGATGCACAGAAAATCTAAGACGTAGGTGGGGATGAGCAGTAAGGGTTCGATTTGCTCAGACTGCCAGAGGCGATTGAATTGTTCATGCAAGCGTTCCATCGCGGATGGTGTAGCATAAGCCGCAAGTGGTTGAAACCTCACAACCTTTGTACCATCTGGGTAAGTTTGGCTGATTTGATTATCTACCGACTTCCAGCGCCCACCCTCACCAACAGAAAACTGATAAAGGTCACGATGCAGCTGTAACACCACCCCTGGAGTGAAAGGGATGTTAGCATAGCTGCTGTGGATGGTACTAAGTACATCTCGATAGCCAGCAATTTCTTGTTCGGAGCGATCGCTTTTAGCGGAAGCGAAGCTTCATCGCGGGGCGTAGTTTTTTCCGCTACCAGTTCCTTGATGCGTTCCAGGGGCACTGTAATGCCTTCTATGCGGTTGGAGGACTCCGTACTCTGAATAATCGCCGCCTGACGTAGTGTTTGCAAAACTTGGGGTGACTGTTCTTTGAACAGTTCTTGCTTGCCTTTGTACTCACCAATCAGCCGGATAGTACGCAGTAGATTTTGAGTAATCAGCTGGCGCTCAATAAAACCTGGTTCAAACGACTGCATGGGTAATTCCTATCAACCCAACCTCAGTATACTAGACTTGGCGGCAGTTGTAGGGAACAGGGAACTTCGGAGCAGCGGATCACCTGAACAAGAATTGAGACAAACACTATCAGAACAATACTTTTGTAAGAGGTCTACTATAATTGTTGCGTTAGTGGAAAACTATCTGTAATATCAACTTCGATTAATGTCTTCCCAAATAGTCCCTGGATTTTTGGTAATAGGTAATGGCTAATGGCTAATGGTCGTAAGATTACTGATTACTGATTACTGATTCCCGAGTCCCAATTACTGATTCCCGAGTCCCGATTCCCGGAAAATCCTAGGTTACATCCCTTTTATGGAAAGGAGATCAGTACTCTTGATTTATGTAATTTCCCGGTTAAACTCTCCAGGCGATAAGCACTATACTTGCCTTTAAGTGAAGGTTCGTAAAAAGAGAAACGAAGGAAAAAGTGAGACTGGTAATGGGGAGATGGGGAGTTTTCCTACTCTCCCCTTATTTGATTTTCCTTGTCCCAAAACACTTATCAGGCTAACACTATGCTGGCTAGGGTTTGGAGTGGTTCAATTATCGGCATTGATGCTGTAAAAGTAGGGGTTGAAGTAGATGTGTCTGGTGGCTTACCGGGAATTGTAGTCGTTGGTTTACCGGATACCGCTGTCCAAGAGTCTAGAGAACGGGTGAAAGCAGCACTGAAAAATGCTGGTTTTGCCTTTCCGATACGCAAGATTGTGATTAACCTGACCCCGGCTGACTTACGGAAAGAAGGTCCTAGTTTTGATTTACCAATCAGTGTCGGGATTTTAGCGGCATCGGAACAGTTAAATCCTCAGTTATTGGGAGACCACCTATTTCTCGGAGAAGTGTCTCTTGATGGCAGTTTGCGACCTGTGGCTGGTGTACTTCCAATTGCTGCGGCAGCAAAGCAAATGGGAATTAGTGGCTTAGTGGTTCCTGCTGACAATGCTACAGAAGCTGCAGTGGTGAATGGCATCACTGTGTATGGATTTGAGCACCTATCCGATGTTGCTGATTTCCTTGACCAGCCAAACCGCTATTCACCGGTAGAGATTGATAGCGTGGGGGAGTTGCAAGTAACCCAGTCTACTGCACCGGATTTAAAGGATGTTAAAGGTCAGGCTCATGGGCGTCGAGCTTTAGAAATTGCTGCGGCTGGGGGACATAATTTAATCTTTGTCGGTCCTCCTGGCAGTGGTAAAACCATGTTGGCGCGACGATTACCGGGAATTTTGCCACCGTTGAGTTTTGCTGAAGCTTTGGAGGTCACTCAAATTTATTCTGTTGCTGGCTTATTGAAAAATCGCGGCAAACTGATCTGCGATCGCCCTTTTCGCAGTCCCCATCATTCCGCCTCTGGTCCGTCTCTTGTCGGTGGTGGTAGTTTTCCGAAACCGGGGGAAATTTCCTTAGCCCACCGGGGAGTTCTATTTTTAGACGAGTTGACAGAATTCAAGCGCAATGTGTTAGAGTTCTTACGCCAACCTTTGGAAGACGGACAAGTCACTATTTCCCGCACCCGCCAATCGGTACAGTTTCCTGCTCAGTTTACCTTAGTGGCTAGTACCAATCCCTGTCCCTGTGGATACTTTGGTGACCCAATTCAACCCTGCAGCTGTTCCCCTCGCCAACGGGAACAATATTGGTCGAAGCTATCAGGACCATTAATGGATCGCATTGATTTACAAGTAGCTGTCAATCGGCTTAAACCTGAAGAAATCACTAGACAGTCTACAGGAGAAGAATCAGCACCGGTGCGAGAACGAGTCCAAGTCGCACGCGATCGCACTCGTGACCGCTTCCAAACTGAACCGACTCTTCATTGCAATGCTCAGATGCAAAGCCATCATCTACGTCGATTCTGTAAATTAGATGATACTTCCCGTAATGTATTAGAAAGCGCTATTCGCAAACTTGGTCTTTCTGCTAGAGGCACCGACCGTATTCTCAAAGTTGCCCGTACCATTGCCGACCTGAGTGGTAATGATGACCTTAAAACTGAACATGTTGCTGAAGCCATTCAATATCGTACTATTGATCGCATGCAATAAGATGCAATTAGGGGCAATTAATGGGTTAATCGATCTAACAGATGGGAATATAGCTGGTAGGGTGGGCAAAAATAGTTTGGTTATGCGTGACTATTCTAGATAATATTACTTTGCCCACCCTACTTTAATTGGTATTTTTTTTACACGCTATTGATCCCATGCAATAGGATGCAATCAGGGGCAATTGATGGGTTAACGGATCGGTTAACAGATGGGAATATAGCTTGTAGGGTGGGCAAAAACAGTTTGGTTCAAATGAGTATTCTAGATAATATTACTTTGCCCACCCTACTTTAATTGGTATTTTTTTTACACTCACGGATGGGAATATGGGGAGTAGTAGCCAAGACGAGTTGAAGGCATGAAGCAAGTCAAAGCAGTTTTATGTGGATATTACGGCAAGGGCAACGGTGGCGATGAAGCATTGTTAGCGTCACTGCTGCAAATGCTACCAAAGTCAGTGAAGCCGATAGTCCTTTCCGGTAACCCTAGTCAAACTCGTCAGCGCTATGGAGTGGAAAGTTGCGATCGCATGTCTACCCTACCAGTGCTCAAAGCTATGCGCCTTTCCGAACTATTCATCTGGGGGGGTGGTAGTTTAATCCAAGATGTGACTAGTGCCGCTAGCCCTCTCTACTACTGTGGTTTAATGGGATTAGCCCAAAGGATGGGTCTGAAAACCATTGCTTGGGCCCAGGGGGTTGGTCCAATTAAGCGTCGGCTGATTGGTTGGCTAGCCCAGCGGTCCTTCACCGGATGTACAGCAGTCAGTGTCAGGGATTATGGCTCAGCGACACTCCTAGCAGATTGGGAAATTCCCTTTATTATGGCTCCGGATCCAGTTTGGGCATTAGACTCCAAACCTGTACCAGGATTGTGGGATTTACCAGCACCAAGAGTAGCAGTTACTTTGCGATCGCATTCTACCCTAACTCCCAAACGCCTGAATAATCTGACCCATGCCTTAGTGGATTTTCAGAAAGCCACACAAACCTGTATTTTATTAGTCCCTTTCCAAGCTTCCCGAGATTTGGCCATTGCCCAATCTATTGCGTCTCAGTTAACGGGTCCCCATCAGATCTTTTCTATAGAAGACCCTAGAGAATTGAAAGGATTATTTCGGGGGGTGGAAATGGCGATTGGGATGCGCTACCACAGTTTGATTATGGCAGCAGCGGAAGAATGTCGATGTTTTGCCCTCAGTTATGACCCCAAAGTTAACTACTTGATGGAGCAACTGGATTTACCTGGATGGGATGTTGCTAGTTTACCAGATGACCCCAATGTGATTAGTAAAACCTGGCTAGAACACTATGCTAATGGTGAAGCATTGACTAAAGATCAAATTCAGTCATTGGTAGACCGGGCAAGGATGCATCAGGATGTGCTGATGGAAGTTTGTTAATTGTTAATTTTTACTTTAGCAAAGGGAACAGGGAGTAGGGAGTAGGGAGTAGGGAATATGGCATCAAAAATTATCACATTTGATTTAGGAGCCCTATTGTTAATTGTTAATTTTGACTTTTTACTTTTGTAAGCATTCAGCAGTCAGCTCTCAGCGGTCATCTGACTGCTGAATGCTTACTTTTAAGTTAGGATTAACCGCTATAGCAATACCATTAATGGCGACGGGGATTGCTCTGATACTAAAGCCATTTTGTCTGGCCTGGTAACTTTCTTTATCTGTGATGTACCGAGAGGATTGAGCAAAATATAACTGCCCGTTTAATAACATTTTTATTCCAGTAACAGAGCCTGGTAGTTCAGTTTCATTTTCCTCGTATTTCAATTTTAATTTTGGCTGCATCCTTTGAATCGGTTGGTCTACCTCTTTGCGCTTACCCTGACTCAAGCCAGCTAATTGGCGTCTGCTGATCACAGCTACTGTGACCACTAAAGATGAAAATCTGGTAGCCTGGTTCTTGCCAAAGTGCTTCCGATAGTTCTTCTTTGGTAGGCTGAAGTAATAACTTAACCTCTGCTCCTTTTTTTTCTAAATTTTTAACTATCTTGATATCGTTTTCGGTTTGGATGTCGTCACTCCTTCCCACAACCAGCAAAATTCGGACTTTCCAATATTTTTGAATGGTAATAATTGTCTGAGCTTGCTTACCATAAAGCCTTAAAGCTATTTCAGAGTCTGAGTAGTAGTTTTTCAACAAATCCCACTCTTGCCAAGGGATACGACCTAATTGAATAAACTTCTCCTCGGGAAAATCAAGGATGATGTACATTTCTTCTTTTTTAGCACCCTGCCATCGGCTTCCTACTTCGATTAATTTATCCCGGATCGGCTGCCATTGGCTACTGCCAAAGTTGAGCCATTCATTTACCCAGGCTATCACTTCCCTAGCCTGGCTCTGAACATCGGAAGAAACAATCACATTTTTGAGTTCGAGGCGTACACCCTCTAAACTACGATAGCCGGACAGCCATTGATTGAATGATGATTGCAAATCTGGTGGTTGGGGCGGTAAAAAACCTCTCAGGTCTTCTGGTTGATTAGATATGATCAATGTGATATCGAATTCCTGGTCATGACTTTTCGATAGTCTGATTTTTATTTTTGTCATTTTTGTCTCTTGACAACTCTACTACCTTACCTCTAGGTAGGTGGATATGATTTCTAAAAACCTATCCTTATGAACCCGTGACCATAATACTTTTAATTAATAGTTTAAGTATTGTGAAATCAATCATGTGGCCAATATGACTTGTTTGGTTTATATATAGAGTGGAAATAGCGAAACTTTAACCAGGAGTCATCTATATATAAACGCTTACTTTTGCATACTTTTGTAATCCGAAAAATCGGCGTGCGATCGCATAAGACAAAATTGACTGAATTTAGTCAATAAGCGCCAAATTGGCTTAATCGATTTGGCACTCTTAAGTCTTAAAAGTAAATAAGATTAATCAATACTTAAGCATTCAGCAGTCAGCCGTCAGCAGTCAGCTTATTTTATTCAAAAGCACCTCAAGTAGCACCATCTGTAGCGCATAAACACCTCAAGTAGCGTCGCCTACGGCCAATGGCTGATAGCTGATACGCGACACGCTGATAGCTAATAGCTGATAGCTAATAGCTGACATCAATACTAGCCTCAGGAACGCTACCTAGAGTTATTTGGTAATGGGCTAGGGTTTATAAACGAGTTGTGAACATCCAGAAACCCAAAATAATAGTTATTGTTGGCATCCTGCCTCCGTGATAGTTCACAACCTATTTATAATAGCTATAGGTAATGGGTAATAACCTATGAACTGAGGGATAGCATAAAAACGGTAATTATAACATAAATTATAGGGATTAGACTAATGGTATTAGGTCTTAGGTATAAGCAAAGCAGTTGACAGCCTCCGTGTTTGAGCCGGGGCTAGCAAACGATAGTCTTAATCCTATTGCCTAAAACCTAGAGGCTATAACCTAAATTAGAATAACCATGGCAGACAACCCGATTATCTCCACAGCCAAACAGAGCCAAGGCTTTTCCCTAACTATCTATAATCAAAACTTCGCCGTAGTCCGGGAGCAGCGCCAGCTTTCTCTGAAGCAGGGTACAAACTTAGTACGCTACGAGGATGTGGCAGCACAAATCGACCCGACTTCAATTAGTTTCAAATCCGTGACTGCACCTAATAGTGTGATGGTGCGTGAACAAAACTACCAGTATGATTTACTTAATCCAATAACCATCTTGAATAAATCAGTTGGCAAGACTATCCGCTTCAGACGAGTCAACCCAGATGGACAGATAGAGATACTCGAAGGTAAGCTGCTGAATCCTCCTGAAGTGACGGTGGCTAGCCAAAATTCCTATCGAGGTAGCAATCAGTCACAGAAACTAGCTATTCGTTTGCCTAATGGGAACGTTGTGCTTAATCCCTCTGGTGAAATGGAGCTGAATGAAATGCCAGAGGGATTAGTCTCTCGTCCTTCTCTGGTCTGGAAACTTGAGGTAAGTGAAGCAGGAGACCATGCTACGGAAGTTTCCTATATTGCTAATGCCATTACCTGGAAAGCTGATTATGTAGCAGTTGTTAGTGACGATGAGAGCAAGGTAGATATCACCGGCTGGGTAACGTTGGACAATCGCAGCGGTGCTACCTATGAAAACAGTCAGTTGCAGTTAATCGCTGGGGATGTTCGTCGGGTGGAAGAATATGAACAAGCACAAGTGATGATGTTAAAATCTGTCAAGGCACGATCTGCCCAGCCTCAGTTTGAAGAAGAAACGTTTTTTGAGTATCATCTCTACACCTTGGATGGCACAACTACTGTACAAAATAATGAAACCAAACAGATGACATTACTTTCTGCAGCAGAGGTACAGGTAAACCGTAAACTGATATTTGATAGTAGCAAACAGTGGTATTATAGTCGTATAAATCCTCCAGGGCAAGGAGAGGACAGCCACCAGGATAAAGTTAATGTTATCCTAGAGTTGGCTAATACTAAAACTAATAATATGGGGATGCCTTTGCCTAAGGGAAAGGTAAGAGTTTATAAAGCTGATCGGCGCGGTAACTTACAGTTTTTAGGTGAAGACTTAATTGATCATACACCAAGGGATGAGGTGGTCGGTTTATATATTGGTGACTCCTTTGATGTAGTAGGCGATCGCAAACGCACGGCTCACAAACAAATCTCTAACAGGGTGACAGAAGACAGCGTTGAGATTTCCATCCGCAATCGCAAAGAAGACCAAGCACAAGTATGGGTTGTGGAACGATTTAGTGGTGACTGGAAAATTTTAAAAACCAGCCATAGTTACAATCAACTAGATGCAAAAACAGTAGAGTTTCCGATTAGTATCAACCCCGGTGAAGAAGTTAAAATAACCTATAGCGTGATGATCAAATACTAGTGCCCCTCGCACTATATTATTTCAAAGGTTGGTGGGCATTGCTCAGGTGAATTCGGGCAGGGTTGGGAGTTGGTTTCAAGCAATGCCCACCCTACCAAATGCGATCTGCGCTTGGTGGGCATTGCTTATGTGAATTCGGGCAGGTAGGGGAGATGGGAAACAGGCAATGCCCACCCTACCAAATGCTGCTAATGTATGTCATTGAAGGATTGGAAGTTTGAAATAACCAATGCCCACCCTACTAAATGCTTCTATAACTATAGCAATAAAAAAAATCGGTCAAGCTCTGGTTAACTCCAATGCTTGACCGAATTCTATGGTATAAGCTTCCAATACAGCTGAGCTGCACTCAAATCTAGATAACTCTTGATCAATTAGTAGATTCTGATCGAGTTAGCTATCAG
Organism: Moorena sp. SIO3B2; assembly: GCF_010692525.1. Taxonomy (NCBI): domain Bacteria; kingdom Bacillati; phylum Cyanobacteriota; class Cyanophyceae; order Coleofasciculales; family Coleofasciculaceae; genus Moorena; species Moorena sp. SIO3B2. The sequence goes on along the minus strand of NZ_JAAHHE010000040.1, from coordinate 3,692 downwards.
CTATCAGCTATCAGCTATCAGTTATCAGTTATCAGCCAAAGGCTTGTGGCCAAGGCTGACCGCTGACCGCTGACCGCTGACCGCACCTCAAGTAGCGTGCGCGTAGCGCATATGCTGACCACAAAACAACTTTCACTATTCATTGTCGCCAGGGCGTAAAACCCTGGCAAATTCCTATCCTAGTCTACGTAGAAATATCGAATCAAAAAGGTCATAACCTCTCCAGGCTTTCCGGTAGGCTCCGGATTGCTCCACTCGTCGGGATAGGCGTATTTAAGGGAATAAATGGCATAAATTGTCTTCTTAACCTCCTCAGGAGAACCGATCAATATGTGCTTGACTTTCTTAGATTTGCGACTTGGGTTTTCAGAGTTCGGATTAATGTTTTTGCTCATTGGAAACTATACCTTGAAACTGGGTATATTATTAATATATTAACAAATTAATTACTTGTCAAGGGGTTTAGGAATTTTTTTTATTACGAAATATGGAGAAAATTTGGTAAGAGTTAGCAGTGTGGTAGAAGGGATAATAAGGAAGATAAAATATATTTTATTTGTCTACATTTTTGATATAATTAATCATAATTAATCATAATTAATCATAATTAATCATAATTAATCATAATTAATCGTAGGGTGGGCAGTGCCTATGAAAAATTGTCAACCTTTAGAGAGATTGACTAGGCACTGCCCACCGACAGGTAATCATAATTAATCGTAGGGCTGGCAATGCCCACCCGACAAAATGCTTACGCACTACCAAATGCGATCGCACTATCTTCTATCTGTGGTTGGTGGGCATTGCTTTGGTGAATTCGGGCAGGTAGGGGAGTGGGAAACAGGCAATGCCCACCCGACAAAATGCGATCGCACTATCTTCTATCTGTGGTTGGTGGGCATTGCTTTGGTTAATTCGGGCAGGTAGCGGAGTGGGAAACAGGCAATGGCCACCCGACAAAATGCGATCGCACTATCTTCTATCTGTGGTTGGTGGGCATTGCTTTGGTTAATTCGGGCAGGTAGCGGAGTGGGAAACAGGCAATGCCCACCCGACAAAATGCGATCGCACTATCTTCTATCTGTGGTTGGTGGGCATTGCTTTGGTTAATTCGGGCAGGTAGCGGAGTGGGAAACAGGCAATGCCCACCCTACAAAATGTGTACGCACTGCTTCCAACCCAGTTTGGAGTGGCGACAAGACAACTTAAAAGCACCAGGAATACTTATTAATGCTGATGTAGAAGATCGATGGAAGATGTTACTGAGGAAAACTTTGGTTTTCGAGCTACTTTAGTTGTTGGTTTTCGGATTAATCCCAATCAAGATTATGAAGGGGGCTTGCGTACTCTGATCCGAGCAACCATAACTTTGCTACAGCAGACTGTCGGAGAAGCTGTTTTGCTATTTAATTATGAAACGGTTGTATTGCAGCGCTTGGGAGATAAATTAATCTTAAATCAAGAGATGCTGGAGCCTAGTATTATTTCTGAAATAGACCAGTTTAAATTAACCTATGAGTTGCAGGTGTTCCCTTGTTCTGCCTGATTTATAGCAATTCTCAGAGTCATGAGGACAAAACTTATCCTTTTAAGGCAGAAGGCAGAAGGCAGAAGGCAGAAGTAAGAAGGTCTTAAGGTAATAAGCGCCCATGAATACTGTACCTCATAGGTATGAGAAACGCTATAGATTAACTGTGGGTAGCTTGACTTTTTGGTGGGCATTGCTTTGGTGAATTCGGGCAGGTAGGGGAGTGGGAAACTGGCAATGCCCACCCTACAAAATGCGATCGCACTTAAGCATTTCCTACCTCAAACCGTTCCCAGCCACTGCCTTGATAACCAAAGGTGAACAGGTCTGGATGCAAAATTTCCGCTATCATTTCTACTGAATCTACTAGTCTTGGTCCTGGACGATTGAAATACGCATTACCATCAGTAACAAAAACCTTACGCTGGCGTACCGCTTGCAAACTTGACCACTGCGAATGTTGAGCCATCTGTTGGGTTTCTTGTGTTGTGCGTTCCAAATCAAAGCCGCAAGGCATTACAATAATTACGTCTGGATCAGCTTTTACTAGAGCATCCCATTCCAGATAAGGGGAATGTTTACCTAAAGCTCCAAACACAGGATTACCACCTGCAATTGTTACTAATTCAGGAATCCAGTTACCAGCAGCCATGAGAGGATCAGTCCACTCTATGCAAGCAACAGTAGGGCGGTGATTTTCCGAGATTTCCTGTGTCTTTTGCCTACAGGTTTCGACGCGAGACTGTAATTGCTTCAGTAAAGATTGTGACTCTACTCCCAAGATGGTAGCAACTCGCTCAAGATCTGCCCAAACTTCAGCTAGCAAGTTTGGCTGCAAGGAAATTATCTGAGGCTGGCTATTAGTAAGGTTAGCAACTGCTTTCTCGACCACATCGAAGTTGACAGCACAGACATCACATTGATCTTGAGTAACAATGTGGGTTGGTTGCAATTGTTCTAAAACATCAGTTTTTACTTGGTAAATACTCAAGGCACGTTTTACCAGATTGTTTATATCATCATCAATCTCGGCACTAGGTTTGTCGCTATTGATTTGAGCCTCGGTGCAGACAGGTCGATTTTTGATGGTTGCGGGATAGTCGCATTCGTGGGATCGCCCCACAATGGCATCAGTTAATCCTAAAGCTGCCACAATTTCCGTGGCACTGGGGAGCAGAGTAACAATTCTCAGGTTTTGTGAAAGCATAGTTTAGACCTTGATAAATTCAGTGCGATCGCATCTCTTGTAGGGTGCGTTAATGAAATGTAACGCACCATCTATAGCATGAAATGTAACAAACCATCTATTTGCATTGTTCAAAACAAACGATTTAATAGTACAATTAATTGCCAAAAAAAACAAGTCCTTACGCCGATCTTGTAGATTGGCTTGAGGGAATAAAATCCAACCAACTAATTCCGAATTCTGTTATATTGAATTATAACAATGTCAATTGATTTACTGATTAACGAAAAACTCAAATGACAATCAACACTTCTCGCTTAGGAAAGGCTAACAGCCATAGAGGATGCGATCGCGGAGTTACAGAAGCAAGTTTCGACCCCCCAACCGATGAATTGGCTACAACAAATTACAGGATCTTTTAAAGATGAACCGGCATTTGAGGAGGTGCTGGCTTATGGACGAGCCATTCGTCAAGGGGATGAATCTATCCTCGAAGCGCAAGACGAGCCCACCCTACCATGCTGGTGGGCAAAGGTCGATGATTCCTAATTAAATTGCCAAACTATCATCATTTGCCCACCCTACCATACTTACAAAGTATCCAACACCATAGTCCGTATATTGCCGAAATTCTGGTGCTTGAAACCCCAGCACAATATCGTCCTTCGCTACCCCTCGATCCACAAGTTCTTGGCCTATTCTCATTTCCGTCATATTTTGCTCAATCCAAATCTTTCCCTTCTTAATATCTAAATGTAAAACACAACCATAGACCCGCCGATAGCCATCCCATCCCACAGTCATTACCATGTAGTGGTCTTGTTTCGTATCAAAAACCGTGTAGCAATCAATCACTCCATTGGCGATGGGAATGGCAGCATAATCCGTCAACAACGACTGAATTATCTGGCGATAAAACTCTAGGTTATACATTGTAAAATCACCTCTTTAATGGCGTCATAAATAAGTAAGCATATG
>NZ_JAAHHE010000004.1:0-67135 GCF_010692525.1 Moorena sp. SIO3B2 | reverse complement strand
TACCGGATGGGTCACCAGCAGGTAGCGTAGAGGCAGCAGAGGTTATGGTTGGAGACAGATTCTGCAAAAAGTAATAATCGGAGGAACTTTCCTCAAATAAAGATGCAGGTTGGGAAGAAGCCGGTGTTTTCCCCTGGATATCAGGAGAGGATTGTTGGCCCACTGCACCAGCTTGTTCAGGGTTTAGCACCGTTTTAGCTTTTGGTTCAACCTCCGATCCTAGCTGTTCAGGGTTCTGCAATGCTGTACTGGTAGATCCTGCTGCTCCCATCTGGTCTGAGCCAGATTGAGGAGAAACTGGAAGAGCAGGTTCGGTTGAGAAAATGCCTGCCATGCCTTGCTCAAACAGATGCTGTAATTCGGCTGAGTCGGGTAGGAACTCGCTGAGGCTGAGATCCCCCATTCCTGTCATGCCATTGCCACTGCTTGGAGATTGACTGGGTACTTGACGCCCTGGCCGATTGGCTTCGGTAGCAGCGGTGCTGGGTGCAGTTGTGCTTTTGGTTGCTGCCTCACTGGTTTGAGTCGCAGACAAGTTGGGGGTTTGTGCTGAGGAGATCTCAGGCATTAAGGCAGAGCCAGAGGTACCCCCCTGAGGCACTGGCGTTGATGGGGCAGATGTGGGTGTTTTTCCCTGGAGATCAGAAGATGGCTGACTAGTTCCAGCCATCTGGTCTGGGGTTGACCCCCTCGACAGCTGCTGTTGAGCTTCAGCTCCCAATAGGTCTAGGCTCTCCAGACCAGACATAAGTTGTTGAGCCTCAGACATGATTGGGTCTATTATTTGGCCTAGACCCTGTAGGCTGGACAGCTGCTGTTGGGCATCAGACAGCAATTGCTCTGGACTTTGCCCACTAGTGGTCTGCTGGGGTTGAGCCTCCGGTTGCTTGGGACTCTGGCTGCTGGATTGGGATTGAGCAGCCGCTACCGGTTGACTTAAACCCTGTCCAGTCAACATCTTTGGCATCATGCCAGCCATTGCCTCTGGTGAGGTTAGCGGTTCGGGTAGCTGGGCAAAGAGCTGATTCAATATTTGATCTAACATTTGGGGATCGGATAGATCCCCTCCGAAAGAACTTTCAAGGGGTTGACTGTTCTGAGGCGATGGGGAAAGATTTAAACCTTGTTGTTCAGTCATAATTATGGTATGTCGTAATATCTACGTTCTCCAGAACGCCCAGGGCGTCGGGCACTAGGCAGGCTACGGAAAAATAGATGGTAACCAGGTAAGTGGCAATCGCCTGGTCACTGATCCCCATTAAGCGCACGGACACGCCCGGCACTTGTTCTCCAGGCACGCCAGTTTTTTGTAGACCCACGACCCCTTGGGCAGCTTCGCCAACTCGCATCAGCAGAATATTGGTTTTGCCCTCTTTTACCTTCAACTTATTACTGGGAACTACCGGAACCCCTCGCCAGGTGATATAGGGTGAACCAAATAGTTGAACGGTTGCAGGCGGAACACCCCGGAGCGTACATTCTCGACCAAAGGCAGCGATCGCTTGGGGGTGAGCTAAGAAAAATGCTGGCTGTTTCCAGACCTTGGCCAATAGTTCATCAAAGTCATCCGGTGTGGGTGGCCCAGTACGAGTGGAGATGCGCATAGATGGATCTGCGGCATGGAGTAAGCCATAGGCTTTGTCGGGATCACCATCACCATCATGGTTGATAATGTCGTTTTCCTTACGTTCCATCAATCCTTCAATGGTGAGGCGCAACTGCTCTCGCACCTGATCTGTGGCATTGCTGTAGAGATCACCGACTCGGGTATGAACCTTTAAGATCGTCTGGGTAATACTCAAAGGATACTCCCGAGGTTCATCGTCGTAGTCAACAAAGGTTTGGGTGAGGCTGGCTTCGCCTTCGTGGCCACTTAATATTTCAATGTTCTTTTCCCCATCGTCGTTGGTGGCCATCTCTTGTGTAACTCTGACATCTCGGCGGTTCACCCGGTAAGTACCACCTGAAACCTCAACCCAAGGTAGAAGCTTGAGGAGTAAACGTGGAGTCTTCCCCCGCATTTGGGGCGCTGTTTTAGTCGTCGTCGCTAAATTACGCGCTGTTTGAGTACTTAAGCTTTGTTGCGGTTGGTCTGGTGTATAAACCATCTCTTAAATCCAAGCAGTACATTATTTTAATTCACCTGGATTAATATACTATTCTCCTGACGCGGACAGCAATTTAGAGTAAACAAATCTTGTATCTTGTTAGGTAATCGGTAAGATTTCTTAATTAACCATGGCTTATTGTGCTTGTTGACAAGGGATTTTCCATATATAGTTTTTATTGAATTACAAAAACACTATATATGGAAATATTGCACAACTACAAAAAACTTAATAACGGCAGTGATAACAATCAATTTCAGTACTTAAATAGTCAAATCTTATCACTTTTCCCTGTTCCCCGTTCCCTGTTCCCTAGTTTGACAGGTAAATTTTTAACTTGGTGCAATATCTAAGTATACTCAGCTCTTGCACCTGATCAGACAAAAATAAAAACCTAGTTAATTTAACCAAGGCATAAGTATATCTAACCAGGGCTATTTCATTGCGGAAAATGCGCTCTTTGTTTATCTATTCGAAACTGGCACCATCTTTGTGCCTAAGCTATATTTTAAAAGTAATCAGAAGGATAGAGATTTAGAGCAAAGTTACGATCAACGACAAAGATTTGAGGTAACTGATGCATCCAAATACGTGAAGCATTTCACCAACAAGCAGCATTTTAGACCTTGCTTGTCAGTCAATATAATATAAGGCATCGTGCCGGTTTTGTGTGAAAGACTTTGTGCAAAATTTATCCCACACTCACACTTGGCCGTAGGCCATGGGTGGTCGATCACCCTTGCAGATTTGGGGCTTCTTTTCCTGGAAGCTAAAAGCTGATCAGGTCATCGAGAATCCTAAGTAAGTTGATTTGACTATAACCCATCAGCCCTCTTAGGGAGTGAGGAAAGTGCGATGTTGAGTTTGCGATCGCATCAGGGAAACGATCACAAACCCATAGCTAATCAATAAGCATCCTGTAATTCGTAGAAGTCCGGTGATATGTAATCCTTCCGCAAAGGCCAACCCACCCAATCTTCTGGCATCAAAATCCGCTTCAGGTTAGGGTGTCCTTCAAAAACTATACCGAACATATCGTAGGTTTCCCGCTCCTGCCAATCAGCAGCTTTCCAAATCCAGTACACCGAGGGAACCTTAGGATTATCTCGCGGTAGGAATACTTTTACACGCACTTCCTCAGGCTGATCAGTATTATCACTCACTTTAATCAAGTGGTAAAAGCTCACCAAGTCTGCCCCAGGACCAAAATCATAGCCTCCTTGACATTGGAGGTAGTTAAACCCATAGGCGTACAGAGCAGTAGCAATGGGAAGCCAGACATCTGGTTGAACTTTGAGTACCTCAACGCCTAGGTGATCCAGCTCCATGAACTCATGGTCAAAACCGTTTTCCTTGAGCCATCCGGAGACTTTTCCCGCTTCAACTATCTCAGAGGATTGTGTGGTTTGCTCTACTGGTTTTGACTCTTCAGCCACGCTTTACCTCCTGCTTTTGATAGGATTTGAGTGCTGGTGGTACTGCTATTCCCATCTCCTCGGTCAACTGTTTGGGTGCAGTATAGCGCTCCTCTGATTGCAGGTACTTACCCGTCAAAATCTCTGGTACCACTTTCATGTTGTGAGTGGTGCTGTAGTAACGGTGGGTTTGCTTGAGCTGACCACGCTCCTGAATCGACTCGTTAGCCACCTTTTTGCGAAGCTTGACAATAGCATCCATGATTGCTTCTGGACGAGGGGGGCATCCAGGTATATAGACATCCACTGGAATCAATTTATCCACACCACGGACTGCTGTTGGAGAATCAACGCTAAACATGCCGCCAGTGATAGTACAAGCTCCCATGGCAATCACGTACTTCGGCTCTGGCATCTGCTCATACAGACGAACCAGTGCTGGTCCCATTTTCATAGTTATGGTACCCGCTGTGATAATTAAATCCGCTTGCCTGGGGCTAGAACGAGGAACCAAACCAAAACGGTCAAAGTCAAACCGCGACCCAATCATTGCTGCAAATTCAATGAAGCAGCAAGCCGTACCATACAACATCGGCCAGAGGCTGGAAAGCCGCGCCCAGTTGTAAAGGTCGTCTACTGTAGTCAAAATTACATTTTCCGATAGGTCTTGAGTGACTTGGGTTCGCTCAATCGGGTTAAGAATTTTGTTTGTTTGCTGCTGTTCTATAGCAGCACTATCCTTTGTAAGATTAGATTTCATGACCATTCCAAGGCTCCTTTGCGCCAAGCATAAACCAGAGCAAGCACAAGAATTGCAATAAAAATTAGGGCTTCCACAAATGCCAGTAATCCCAGGCGATTGAAGGCGACAGCCCAGGGATAGAGGAATACAGTTTCAACATCGAAAATCACGAACACCAGGGCGAACATATAGTAACGAATGTTGAACTGAATCCAAGCACCCCCCACTGGTTCCATACCAGATTCATAGGTGGTGCGTCGCTCTGGCTCCCGATGGCTAGGTCGCAAAAGCTTGGAAGCCGACAGGGCTAGTAGGGGCACTAAGCTGCAAGCTAGTATGAAGCCTAAGAGATACTCGTAACCGCTAAGAACAAACACAATTGGTCAGTGCCAGGTAAAAACTGGCGTTAGTACTTCTTTACAAACTTTATTATAGGTGCTCTGCCCTTTTGAACGGTCCTCAGGGATCAGTGGTTGGTTCTCAAAAGCCAATGACTACCATAGACTTCAAGGTTGTTCGTAGTTGAGGGTAATCGCTTTGCCTAGAAGACCCTACCATTTCAAGGGTTGATCAAAAATCCGGTCAGGCATTGGGGAGAAACTCCTGAGCTTAAATCAAAAGTTAAGAAAATCTGACCCTTAGTGTGTGATAATATTTTTTAACATAGTTATTAAGATTTGCTGCTTAAGCTTACAGAGCAATGACTGAACGAGCCCCAGAGCAAACCCTAGCTGAACAAGCACCCAGCAGCTATGAATGCCGTGCTTGTGGCTATGTTTACGATCCGACTAAGGGAGATAGCAATCGCAATGTTCCAGGAGGGACATTATATAAGGATTTGCCAGATGATTGGCGCTGTCCAGTGTGCAGCGCTCCGAAAATTCAGTTTATTAATATTGGTGCTGTTAATGCCCCGTCTGGATTTCAGGAGAATCTTACCTATGGCTTAGGTGTTAACCGCATGACACCAGCACAAAAAAACCTTTTAATTTTTAGCGCTTTAGGATTAGGCTTTTTATTTTTTCTGAGCCTTTACGGTTTGAACTGAAATCAGGGCAGTTGGCAAGTTTATTGAACGTGAGCAACTGCTGGCATCACCAAAGCTTAGATCTAGAAGCCATCGCCCTTGCTGGGTTCTGAAAACCTACGGAGAAAGCTGCCATACTCAAAAAGTTCTGGAAATAATGAGATATTTGATGAAAACGCTGAAACAAATTTTAATATTACTGGCGGTGGCATTAATTTGTGTCAGCTGCAAATCTCCTTCATCCATAAGCTACAATCCTTGGGCGGTTATTTCCTTACCTACAGAAGCGACCATGCAAGACCTTGGCTTTACGGGGGATCTTAGTCATGGATGGATTGTGGGTAGCTATGCCACAATTTTTGAGACTAAGGATGGGGGTAATACATGGCAACAGAAAGGCTTGGATCTCGGAGATGAAAATTATCGCTTCTCCTCTGTAAGCTTTGCTGGTGATGAGGGGTGGATTGTTGGTCAACCTTCGATCATGCTCCATACTACTGATGGGGGGGAATCTTGGTCTCGCATTCTCTTAAGTGAAAAGTTACCAGGTTCACCCAACAGAGTGCTCGCTCTCGGACCCAACTCAGCAGAGATGACCACTGATGTTGGCGCAATTTATCAGACTAAGGATGCTGGGAAAACCTGGAAAGCACAGGTAGCACAGGCGGTCGGAGTCACCCGTAATATTTCCCGCTCTGAAGATGGTAAATACGTGGCTGTGTCTGCTAGAGGTAACTTTTACTCCACTTGGGATCCAGGTCAGAGTGCTTGGTTACAGCATAATCGTTACAGTTCCAAGCGTCTTCAGAATATGGGGTTTACCCCCGATGGTCGTCTGTGGATTCTTGCCCGGGGTGGTCAGGTACAATTTAGCAGTGCTGAAGACCTAGAAGATTGGCAAGAACCGATGTATCCGGAAGTTTCCAACAGCTTGGGATTACTTGACTTAGCCTATCGCACACCCAATGAAATTTGGTTAGCAGGTGGCAGTGGTAATTTGCTTTGTAGCTTTGATGGTGGAAAAACTTGGCAAAAAGACCGGGATCTTAAGGATGTTCCCTCCAATTTTTACAAAATCGTCTTTGTAACACCAGAACAGGGGTTTGTAATTGGTCAGAAAGGGATTTTACTCAAGTATGAGCCGCATACCCAGGAAGCTTAGGGCTTTGAAATCCCTATGATCGATGCCAGTCAGTTTCGTTTTATGTTTCAACATTGAAGATGTAGAAAAAAACGGCACTTAGAACTATTATAGTTATGGAATTCTAAACGGTTGTTGGTAAGAGGAATCTACGATGGCAGGTACAACTGGAGAACGTCCGTTTGGTGACATTATTACCAGCGTTCGTTACTGGGTCATTCACAGTGTTACTATCCCAGCCCTATTTATCGCTGGTTGGCTTTTTGTTAGCACTGGTCTGGCTTACGATGTGTTTGGCACACCCCGTCCTAATGAATACTTTACTCAAGAGCGGATGGAACTACCAATCGTTTCCGACCGCTACAATGCTAAACAGCAAGTTGAACAATTTGCTCCATAGGTGTGACCCGAAAGTGCGACCCAAGGGCGATTTACTCGCCCATGGGAAAGCGCACTTTGAGCGAATTTAATTCTTAATGGGTCAAGCGCACCTAAAGGTTTTTTAGATAAAGGCAGACAATCATGACTAGCAGTAATCCCAATCAACCAGTTTCGTATCCGATTTTCACGATTAGATGGTTAGCGGTTCATACCCTAGCCGTTCCTTCAGTCTTTTTCTTAGGCGCGATCGCAGCCATGCAATTTATTCAACGATAGGAGAAGCAATTATGGAGCGGAATTCCAATCCCAATAGACAGCCGGTTGAACTCAATCGGACGTCTCTTTACTTAGGTCTATTACTGATTTTTGTGCTTGGTATTCTGTTTTCCAGTTATTTCTTTAATTAACTGATTTAACAGATTCGCCTAAATCTCCATCTTAGAGAAGGCTAGGATGTAGACGGGAAAAGACTCTTAGTTAATTCCCTGGTAATTTCCGGTTAATCGGGAATTTACTACTTTACTCCTGATAGGAGTTGCACAAAACCCTTACCACTAGGGAGGCTTTTCAAGGAAATTACTAGTTATTAAGACTAGTTATTAAGCCTTCTATCGTTAACTGCATCTAAAAAAAACTTGATTTAAAATTGGAGGTATAAGCTGTGTCTGGAGGGGGAAGAATTCCTTTATGGATAGTTGCCACTATCGCTGGTACTGGTGTCCTCGTAGTGGTTGGTCTTTTCTTCTATGGTGCCTATGTGGGAGTTGGTTCTTCCATGTAAGGTTGACCGATTTCTCTGATTAACACCCCGGCGAGGTTCCCTCGCCAAGGTAACGCGCACGACAAGAAAGGCGCGAAATTAAACATGAAGTAAATCCACAGGTGCGACCCGTGGCGAATTTAATTCGCCACGGGTCGCACCTTTTTCAGCTTTTATCAATGTCCTAACCTTAATGGGTAGTGTTATAGCGCTACGCTTAGCGTGAGAAGTTAGAAGTCAGAAGTCAAAGGTGCGCTTTCCGTAGGCGAATTAAATTCGCCACGGGTCGCACCTAAAAGTAAGCGATTACTTACGTTTCGGAGTTTAGGAATGTCCTAATCTGAATGGGTAGTGCTATATATAGGAGTCTGTTGACAGGCTTAAAGCCAATTTAAAACAGGTTAAATATTGATTAGACCTCAAAAGTAGTTTTCTGATAGTGTTTGCCTCAATTATTGTCCACTGTTTCGGTGATCCGCTGTTCCCTCCCGACAACTGCCGCGAAGTCTATTATGTTGATCAAATGTTGACCAGCTGATCTGGCAACATCAGTAATAATAAAGCCCCAACTTCCAATAAACAAAGAAGACCCACTATCCCAGCTAACGGTTTTCCTCCCAAACCCGTTATCCAAATTGGTCCAATGCCTGTGTAAGCAATTAACTCAGCTGAGTCCAAACAAGTTAAACCCCAAATCCAACCAGCATGTAGTCCCCATGCTAAACCCAGACTGCCTCCATCCACCCAACGGGCTAGGACTAATACCATTCCCATTAGCCATAATCCTGGTAACTGAGGGATAGTATCTTTTTGTTCCCAAACTAGGTGTAACAGGGCAAAAATCCCACTAGAGATGGCTGCTCCTACCCAGATAGAATAATCCTGCTGTAGTTGATTCACTAAGAAGCCACGAAAGACTAACTCTTCTGTAAGCCCAATCCACAGCCCTAATAACATCACTGGCAGTAATATCGGTCCCAAACGCTGCCAATTTTCATAATTCCACCTCACCCAGCCTAGTAATAATTGCCCAGTAAATACTATGATTAAGCTGAGAATACCTACTCCTAGTCCCAATCCTAGAGACCCTAAAACGCTTAATTTCCAATCCAATCCGTAATCGGAGAAAGGCACCCCCTCTAGTTGAGAAGCTCCCCATAAAATTAGGGGAGCAATCAGGTAAAGTGCTGCCAGTAGTGGTAACTTTTGGTCTGGTGCTAAAGGCTGATTTGGACGCCACTTTAAAACCATAGCTATAGGGAAAGCTAGGGGAAGCCAAAAAACTGCCCAAGCTAGGAAAAAAGTTCCTACCTTCAAAAGAGTAGTTGACGTCATTAATGACACAAACGACCCATTAGTTGCCTGATCAAGAATAGCCATTGGCGAGATTGGCAAATTACTATCAAATTACTATAAGGTCTCAACTACACTATCATAAGCGGCTGCTTTTTTCCTATGCCAAGTTCCCTAAGGACAGAGCACATCGGGCTGGTTAGTAATAGCCTGCTTTACCGACTCCTCAGGTAGTAGAAAGAAGATTTTTGTTTCTACTGTCTTCTTATGGGGCATCCTCCACTATCGAAGGGTAGACATATGATTCTTCAAGGTGATCAGCTTTTCAGCAGATCAACCAGTCCACTTGCTTAAAAAATTGACATTTTCCAAGTAGATGTGGGTCTGTCCTTTTTCCCTCATAGTGAGCTTAGCCCAAGCTTTTTCAGGTTTTTTACCTGCGGTTTGCTTGTGCCTTATGGTACCGATTCAATTATTTTGAGACTCCCCGCTCGCTAATAGATGGGGATTCTTGGCTCAACGATTCGGCTTGCTATGATTGGTTTTAACCAAGCACAGTAGAGGCCAAATCTCCCCGGAGACGAAACCTTAGAGAGGGTCGCCTTTATCGTCGGCAGGTTATGCAGAAAAGGGTTAAATCTTTTTTAATAAGGCGACCCTCTCTAACGGTAACTTCAAACCCAGGGTTTGGATTTAAGATCCAGGTTGTGGTGTGCCCCACCCTACCTTTTTAGAATGGGAGACAATCAACTTTAATACAATATCTACCTTATTCGTTTCATAGACTTCCAGATCCTTAGACGAAACCGAGGTGCACGTATCATTACTTTGAACAGGTTTTTACGTTGTCTATTTATATTCAGGCAAGTTGGTTGTCTCACTTCCTATTATATAGGACAGCGCTAGTTTAGGGATTACCGACAACAGAATAAAAAAATATCCATTGACGAATTTATTCGTCAATTTCTGTTTTATCCCCCGGATAAATCACGGGGGCTTTACCCATCACGTCGGTAACAGATTCTTAAAAGCTCACGTGCCCAAAAAATATTCACGGCGAGGCAACGCTAGCCCCACATGGTCGTTTTTCATCCCCGCTCGCTGAGAGACGGGGGTTTCAAACTCGCAGGATTTTCTGTAAGAAGGATTACTTCAAAGCGGTGCCACCCCGAGCTTTTTCAAAGCGGTGCCACCCCGCACTTTTTCAAAGCGCTAGGTAACGCGCACCAAGAGAGCGCTAGGGAACACGCACTAAGAGGTGGCTTTCTTTGCTTTTTGAGTAGATACCTCTTCAGATTCAAAATCGTTATCCACCTGCTTGAGATGGATATGTTTGTAGCCTAGTTTAATTTCAAATTCATCACCAGGCTCTAATCCCATGGCATGAGTGTAGGTTGAACCAATAACAATTTGACCATTCTTATGGACACTCACACGATAAGTCGGTTCACGCCCCCGACCATCTTTTGTGCCTTCTGGATCCAGGGGAACACCCTTGGCTCCTAAAACCGCATCATAAAAATCTGTTAAATTAACGCGGGTCTGGTCTGTTTTAGTTATAGTGTAATAGCCGCAACGCTTGGCTGTCTCTCGGCGAGGCAAGTGTGATAGCTCTTTTACTTTTTGAAGTAATGCTTTACCAGTTAGGGGAGTACTTGAAATCTCTGGCATAATCTCACGAGATATCCTTTAAACTTCAGAGTGGTCAAGATCATTAATCGCCAAACTTTGGCTCTATTAAAAATATATCGTTAAATCTATCTCAGTTGACAAGATATTTTGGATCATTTGTTTAAATCTTTACGTATTTCAATAATAACAGATCAGACAATCCCTGCCTAAGCCTTTAGGGGCAGTAACATGATAACTATGGAAATAATCCAGGAAACATACCAAAAGGAAAGCACTCTTACACCAGAAGTCAACTAGCGAGCGGTATTGCTTCGGGAGGGACTACTCAAACAAGTATGGCCTAATTATCAAGAGGAACTACTCACCGGAATAGGAGTCCTGTTGACCCTAGCCCTTAACCTTACCGATTATCCTTGTATATGTTGGAATATTCAAGAGCTTAGTTTTATGCAAGTTGATTTCAAAATCATTCGACAGACTCAAAACACTGCCCCACTACTCCAGACTTATAAGCTGGATGTCGAGAAAGGAAACACGATTCTCGAATGCTTGAATCGTATTAAGTGGGAACAAGATGGTACTTTAGCTTTTCGCAAAAATTGTCGCAACACGATTTGTGGTAGCTGTGGCATACGAATTAATGGTCGGTCGGCTTTGGCCTGTAAGGAAAATGTGGGCAATGAATTGGGGAACCAACAGCTGCCAGATGAATCTAAAATTCCGGAGATTACTATAGCACCTCTGGGGAATATGCCAGTAATCAAGGATTTAGTCGTTGAGATGAGCAGCTTCTGGGATAACTTAGAAGCTGTTGATCCCTACGTCAGCACTGCTGCTAGGAAGATTCCCGAACGGGAATTTTTACAGAGTCCTGAAGAGCGATCGCATTTGGCTCAGGCAGGTAATTGTATCATGTGTGGTGCCTGTTATTCTGAGTGTAATGCCAAAGAAGTTAATCGAGATTTTGTCGGTCCTCATGCCTTGGCTAAAGCACAGCGTCTGGTGGTAGATTCCCGTGATAATACCACGGAAAATCGTTTGGAGAAATATAACGAAGGAACAAAAGGAGTCTGGGGTTGTACCCGCTGTATGATGTGTAATGCCGTTTGCCCGATGGGTGTGGCTCCTATGGATCAAATCGGTAAGATTAAACAGGATATTCTTGAAGGTATTGATGACCAAGATAGTCGTCCAATCCGCCACCGCAAAGTCCTAATTGATTTAGTGAAAGAGGGAGGTTGGATTGATGAGCGTAAGTTTGGCTTGCAGGTGGTTGGTAACTCATTTCGAGATATCCAAGGTTTGGCGAGCCTAGGACCACTGGGATTACGAATGCTAGTTCGAGGTAAGTTTCCCTTGAGCTTTTCTCCATCAGCAGGGACATCACAAGTGCGATCGCTAATTGAATCGGTAAAAAATTTGGAGTCTGAAGGATCTGAGCAGCCATGAGTTCTGAAACACCCAATTCTAGTGAATCATCTGAGGAGTCTTTTAACCAACCTGAACCAGCTTTTGGTTGGACTCCCTATGCTGAGCAAATCAACGGCAGGTTTGCGATGGTTGCCTTAGTTTGTATCCTGTTACTGGAATTGCTCACTGGTCAAGGTTTGTTGACTTGGCTGGGTCTACTCTAAGGAATTTCCAACCACTATATAATGATCGGGAGCTTGAGATTTCTTTGCTCTTACCATCACGGTTGTTGAGGGTTGAGGGTTGACGGTTATAGCACTACCCATTAAGGTGTTTGACATTGATACAAGCAGCAAAAGGTGCGACCCGTGGCTAATTTAATTCGCCAAGGTCAAGCGCACCTACGCTGTTGTAGTCAACTTTTAGGTGCGACTCGTGGCTAATTTAATAATTAGATGCAGGAATGAAGTTACCGTATTCAGAGGGTCGCCTTTATGGGTTACTGGCTATACGTAAAAGGGTTAAAACTTTTGTAATAAGGGGACCCTCTTCAAGGTTTCGTCTCCGGAAAGCGCACCTTTGCCTATTGTCCGCCCCCCTTATTAAGGTCTATC
Source organism: Moorena sp. SIO3B2 (assembly GCF_010692525.1). Taxonomy (NCBI): domain Bacteria; kingdom Bacillati; phylum Cyanobacteriota; class Cyanophyceae; order Coleofasciculales; family Coleofasciculaceae; genus Moorena; species Moorena sp. SIO3B2. The sequence goes on along the minus strand of NZ_JAAHHE010000004.1, from coordinate 54,612 downwards.
CATTAGGCAAAAGTAGTCGAAACAGTGATAGAGACGTTTGATGTAGAAGCAAGTTGTGAACCTTCAAGCAAATGGTAGAAGGTAGAAAGCCCTCGCCAGAGAGTTTTCAAGCCAGGTTCGCCATCTCCAGTACGAGCCAAAAATCCACCCAAGCGTGCAATCCCGCGTCAGAGCAAAACGCAAGAGTAGGAGGTTTTTTCGAGGGGTTTTTGGATTGAAATTGAAGTCGCTTGAGCTTCCATTCCGGTGGAGAGAAAACAACTTGGCAAGAAGCATCGGGATTAAGTCGAGCTTGATAAGTTAACCACATTAATCGCCAAGCAACAATATTATAAGTAGCCAGTGCTTTGAGTAAACGCTCTCGGGTTTGAAGTTGAAGTTTTTCGCGCGCGTCAGCCACTTTTGAGCGGTTTTGTGAAAGGGTTCGATCAGCCACCGATAGCTATACCACTGCACCCATTGCCAAGCTTGAGTAAAGTTGTCAATGGGTAGAGTGGTGAGCAATAACCAACGAATGGGTGGACTACCATCAGCAGGTTTCTCAGTTTCTTCTACGAGTAGTACATTGATTTCCACTGGCTGGAGATTGTGGGGTTTGGGGTGATGTTGAGGCACTTCCAGAGTGACTCTCATCCCTCGGATTTGTAATAGTGCGCGGGCGAGCTGGACGTTTGGGATTACGCTCTAAGTTGATGGTCATTTTACCTAAGATTGGCCTTTGTTCAATCGTCGGCAAAAGATATCCCATCTCCTCTTTCACCCTGGGGTTATACTGCTCTCGAAGAATCAGTAATTCGCGCTTTGGCAGAGCGCTTTTGGGCGAACAACTCAAAGATATCGGCCTCGCGATCAGCAACATGTATGAGCTTCGCTTTTTCGGCTAGTCCTTCCTCGGCTCCTGTAAGAGTCTCTAACCATCGATAGCTTTCTTTTTCTTGAATCGCTTTTTTCTTGCGTTCTTTTTTCTTTCCACTCCTGTGCTTTCTTGTCCAACTCTGCTGATGTAGCAGTCCCAATGGCTCTCAAGCGCGCACTCACCGCTATACAGCTATGAACTTTGATTCGAAGTTGCTTGGTCTGATTGATATATCCCAAACCCTTCGTGGCTTGATGTGTCCTATACTCCAAGTCGGTCGTGTCCTGTATTGCCAGCACTACTCACGGCGACCGACACACCTCCTCACTACGCCTTCCCTGTGTGAAGCCAATAAGTCGGTCCCTTTCACTGTCTTATTTGACCAAAATCTGTAGATACTTTGACTCTCGCTGGCATTTCCACTCGCTTTTGGTACTGTTTCTCCTGGATGCTCACTTAAGACCAGAAGTGTCTTTCTCAATCTTTTTGCGTGGCGTATGTCCTGAAAAATTTCGGATTTATCTCCTGGCTTATCCAATCCTTCATTTGTTCCTCTTCATCCCCTGATTGGCTTTTTCCTTTCATACTCTCACAACCTCCGCCTCACTGTCCACTCCAGCTTTGCTGCACCGAATTAAGCGCGATCGCACTTCAAGATTAGCGATCGCACTTCAAGATTAGCGATCGCACTTCAAGATTAGCGATCACAGTCTTGGGAAACCCCTGTTAGTCTATACTCCAGTTAATAATTACGCTCACCACTCCTCTCCCCATCCTTGCCTACATCAAACGTCTCTATCACTGTTTCGACTACTTTTGCCTAATGGATAGTATTAAGGTAGGGGGGATTCCTCTGGCCTTGCCCGTAGCGCTATATACTACCTCTGCCTGGTATTTCCTCTTTGCCCTGACGAGGTGATTGTTGCGGCTACACAAATGTAAAGACCTAGCATGCTAGGTCTTTACAAGCCTCTGGGGACTGAATTAAACCGGAGTATTGCACCCGGATTGGGGATCAGTTGTGCCAATTAGATGGCATTGCTTAATAATGGAATGATTTTAAGAGTGAGGTGGAATGGGCATCTTGCCCGTTCCTGGCGGTGCGACCCGAAGGTGCGACCCAAGGGCGATTTACTCGCCCTTGGAGGCGCGCACCTTGAGCGAATTTAATATAGGACTTACGCAACTGGCACAACTAATGGTGGGGCTAGACCTGGTTGACTGACAAAAGTTCACATAGCGCGTACGGTGCAGCAATCGGTGTAGCGGCGCGCTACCCAACGGAAGACTCATCCTTTCCCAGTGATGGAAGGTGTTACCTTCTCAAATTGGCTACAAATGCCATATTCTGACTGGGTGACTAAACTCAGACAGGATGACAAGCGAAAACACCTCCCGTCTCTATAATGCCGAAGTTACGTTATTGGGTCAATCCAAACAATGGGCTGATATCAGGCATCTACATACAAGGCGTCTGGATGGTAGTTGGACTAATTCACTCAGGTAGCGTAAATCTGACAAAATGGACTATGTACATCCACTCAAGTGCTGTGTTTGCGACAGTCACGCAACGTCGATTCAGTCGATGGTTGCTTCGGTCCCCGGATTAATCCACAACGGTTATATAGCCCACTGATTCAGGAAGCGAAGAATAGATGGGAAAATGAACTATTGTATCTAAGCTTGGATACTTCCATGCTGTGGAATCAATATTGTCTGATTAGGGTAGCTGTGGTATATCGAGGAAGAGCAGTGCCAGTGGCGAGCGCGAGTACTGGAGCATTCTTAATGCAGCGTCTTGATAGGCAGCTATAATGACAAAGCTCTTGACAGTGTCGCGATTAATCCCAGATAGAGTTCAAGTTGTACTGCTAGCAGACAGAGGATTCATCAATACTCAGGTGAATGTTGTATGCCTTGGCTGAACTGGGGAACGCATTATCGCATCCGCATTGGTCTGTGATTTCTGGCTCTGGCGACATGGGTTAGGTTGGTCTCAAGTACGAGATTTTCATGTTCTACGGGGTGAAGCTCTTTTACTCCAAAATGTCTGGATTCACAAAACCGAATATGCATGGTGCAGTTAATCTGGGTCTGGCAAATGATGGAATTAGCGGAGAACTTTGGTACATCGTCAGCGACGAACCGACCACCCTTGCTGACATTTCGGGAATATGGCTTACGCTTTGATATTGAAGAGAGCTTTCTTGATGACAAGTCCAATGGTTTTGAGTTGGAAAGCTGTGAGATTCGGAATGCAAAGCGCCTGATCGCGATTGTGTTTCGTCTTGGGGATCGCTACTCTTTATCTCACTGCCCAAGGAACTAAGGTCGTAGCCCGAGGATTACGCCGTTTTGTAGACCCTCACTGGTGCGCGCGGTAACAGTTATCTCATGCATTGGTTGGGCATGGGTATTGACTGCACGCTACTCTTGGTTGGGAGTTGTTTGAAACCCTAATTTTAAGTGGGAAACCCGACCCATCACCAGCGATGGCTTCCCGAAAACAGGACGAGCAGAAGAGGTATCGGCGCTTAGTTTACAGTAAGGTCTTTTGACTATGCTTGTTGAGTTTTGTCAGTCAACCAGGGGGCTAGACCACGGCGAGAGTCTAATAACTAAACTATAGACATAGTAATGTCGGGACGTTTTAGTTGGTTAATTAAGTAATTGGATTTGAGCCCATGCTTAATTTGATAAATTGTTTGACCACTTTTATAAGCCAAATTTTTAAGGAAAGAGCCAAACTAAAATAGCACAAGCAATATGGTTTCTTTGAATACGACCCTTGCGACCTTGACATGATTCAATACCAGTCAATTGTTTTAATTTAAGATGAAACTCCTCAACCTGACATCGAACCTTACACTCTTTTTGTACAACGTCCCTGGAGGCGCGCATTCCAATGGGCAGGTAAACTGCCCTTGGGTCGCGCCTCATAATTCTGAGATAAATCGTTTGTAGCGATGCAGCGCGGTCTTGGGGAGGCAGCGCGGTCTTGGGGGTCTCCCCCATGAGCGACTGCCGTGGTTTCCCCCGGAGACAAAACCTTAGATAGGGTCGCCTTTATAGTTAGCAGGTTATGCAGAAAAGGGTTAAATATTTTTTAATAGCGATGCAGCGCGGTCTTGGGGAGGCAGCGCGGTCTTGGGGGTCTCCCCCATGAGCGACTGCCGTGGTTTCCCCCACTCGCTATTGCATCAAGACAAGGCAACCCTATCTTACGGTAAATTCAAACCATGAGCGACTGCATCAAGACAGCGATAAAATCCGTTTTGTCGGTGGAGACACTTACCGGTCAAAGTTTCACTTTTTTGGAGCAGGTAAATTTGTTAATTTTTACTAATTTACCGGATTTTAACTCTTTTTCATCCCAAACTAATGATTCAATTCTTTGATAATCTTTTTGATTGCCAGTCTCATCCACAAGTCGATTCCGTTTGAGAGGACAATAATAATATTATCCCAAACCATCGATATATAACATTAATTTATTTTTGGCATACCAACTGTCCATCAATACAGTTCTAAATGGCAACTCCTTAGAATAGACAAGGTTTTGGAGCCTATCCAAAACCTGTTCTATTTTTGTCTTACCATCCTAGAGACGAAACCTTAGAATAGGGTCGCCTTTATGGTTGACAAGCTATGCATAGAAGGGTTAAAACTTGAGGCGCGACCCCGTAATTTAATTCGCCATAGGAAAGCGCGCCTCCATTGATTAAGGCGACCCTATTCTTACGGTAACTTCACCGTTATGGGTCATAAATCCGATAGTATACTACCCAAAACTTTTGGGTTTCGTGATTGACCTATAGGCAATTTATTAATCAAATTACTTGGAGGCGCGCATTCCAATGGGCAGGTAAACTGCCCTTGGGTCGCGCCTCGATTATACCCTGGAAATTACCACTATATTGTCGTTTAATTATCTCGATTTTTATAGAGTATAGTTTCTCAATTACTGTGTCATCAAAAACTAGATCGGCTTGCTCATTTATTTCAATTAAGTATTTGACATTATCCCACAGTAAGCGTGGGGTCAACTTATCATTTTTTAGATAACCGTTGATTTGATCATGGCTAATCTGCCCTAGGGCGTGTCATCAAATAGGTGTCAATCCAGTTTAAAATAGATAAATTCTTGGCGAGTTGAGTAATTTCAGGAGTGGTACAATGACGCGCCGCTATGCTTTGCGGAATGACCAGTGGGAACGCATCTGGTGGTGAGTTTAAGGCTTTGGCAGATTTATGCGATCGCGTGGATTTGCGCACCCTTAACCGCCGTGGTTTGGAAGCATTGATTTACTGTGGTGCCTTTGATAGCATTCAGCCCAACCGCCAGCAACTTATCAAAGACCTGGAGCCATTGATTAGTTGGGCGCAAGACCGTGCCAAAGACCGAGAAAGTGGTCAGCTGAACATTTTTGATCTGTTTGGCAACACTAATTCTGAGCCAGATCAGAACAATAATGCTTGGGAATCTGCTCCAAGCGCTCCAGCAGTGTCTGATTTTTCACGCCAAGAAAAATTAAATTGGGAAAAAGAATTGCTTGGTTTTTATGTGTCTGACCATCCTTTAAAATCAGCCCGTCCAGTAGCTCAAGTTCTTTCTCCTGTCAGTTTGGCGGAGTTAGCAGAGCAAAAGAAGGGGACAACTTTGAGTGCTATTGTAATGCTCACCGAAGTTAAGCCTCACCTCACCAAAAAAAATAATGAACGCATGGCCTTTGTGCAGATGGAAGATCTGACCGGTCAAGCTGAAGGAGTTGTATTCCCGAAAACTTACGAAAAAATTAGTTCATTACTGCAAGCCGATTCCCGTTTAATTATTTGGGCGAAGGTGGATGAGCGAGATGAGAAAATTCAACTGATTATTGAAGATGCTGAGCTAATTGAAAGTTTACGAACAGTAGTAGTAGAACTTACCCCTCAGGAAGTTACGACAAACAACCTTAACCAATTAAAATCGATTCTGCAAAAACATTCCGGTAAAAAACATCAGGCAAAATTCCCCGTACTAGCAACTATTGCTGCACCCCAGCAGTATCAATTTGTCCGTTTTGATTCTAAATACTGGGTCCAAGATCACCAAGTAACCGTTAATGCTCTCAAAGCTAGCGGATTTGATGCCCGTACTGCTCCAGTAATCAGGAGTTGAATAAGGAGTTTAGTCTTTGCTCTTCTATTCTCAGCAATTTACTAAAACTATAGCATTTACAAATAGTTCATGAACAATCTGGCGTTGGTTAATAATAGAATGATTTTAAGAGTGAGGTGGAATAGGCATCTTGCCTGTTCGGCGATATTGTGGGGCTGGCAGGATGCCCACTCTACTCCTATTTATTCAAAGATTCAGCAACGCCAACAATCTTGCTGATTTCTAATAACATCAAAAACTCTTCGGAGCTCTTTTTTACTATGCCCTATGCCCTGTTCCCTGCTCCCTACTCCCTACTCCCTTCTTTATCAATCTTAACCAGGATTTTGCTGAGGATTAGAAGAGTCAAGAAATTCAGATTGAATCTCCTCCAATTCCCGATCAAGTTTAGTTTTAGTTTTCGGTAAACTACTAGAACCAGCCACCTGAGAACCAAGGGTTTGATGGGTTGATTTAGTTGTCGGATTACCCATAATTTCAGACTTTAATTCTTCTAATTCTTGAGCAATCCTTTTATTCAATCCCCCGACTGCAGGCTTTGATGGTACAGTAGATTTGACTGGTGTAACTGGTTTTCGTTGCCTTAGAGGTGTAACTGGTTTTTGTTGCCTTAGAGCTGTTGGGGGAGTTGTCTGAAGATGCAAATCTTTACTTACCTCAGTCGCTGATTGATAACGTCGGTTAATAGCCCCCGCTATCATCTTGTCGATGATGCGACCAAGCTGATCACTAATAGGATGACTCAAAAAGTTCCGCCATATCCAGACACCCTCCCTGACATCAAATAAATCACAGGGGTGCCTATCGGTCAATAAATGAATACAAGTGATACCAAGACTATAGATGTCACTGGCAAAAACTGCTCTACCAATACTTTGCTCTGGTGATACATAACCAAATGAGCCAATCGCTGTCCCAGTTTTGCCTAGACTAGTGCCAGTAGCAGCTTTCGATGCTCCAAAATCAACCAGAACCAGTTGACCAGCGACCTGAGTTGCTCCCCCCACAACAGAAGACCTTGAACCCCTGCGGCGAATAATGTTTTCTGGCTTGATGTCCCGATGGATGACATGATGTTGATGAACAAATTGCAGCAATGGCAGCAAATCATCCAGTAGCGCCCGAATTTGTGCTTCATTAAATCCACCCCGACTTGCCAGTTCTTGGACTAAGTTTTGTCCATCGATAAACTCTTGGACTAAATACTGTTGGCTATCTTGACAAAAATACGCCAGCAGTTCCGGAATTTGAGGATGTTTGCCCAACTCATCCAGCCGTACCGCTTCGAGGGTGAATAACTCAGCGGCCTTTTGAACCGTATTGGTTCCCTGGGCTTGGGGAAAAAACTGCTTGATCACGCAGGGAGGCTTAGAAGGTTTATCTTCATCCACAGCCAAGAAGGTTTTACCAAATCCACCCTGACCTATAGGTTTAATCCCTCGGTATCGCTCTTTGAGCAGTAACTTCGAGCCACAGGCAATGCAAAATTTAGTTCCTTCTCGATTTTTGGGATTGGGGCAAGTGGGATTGAGACAGTAGCTCATTATACTGGTCAGCAGTCGGGCTTTTATCTATAATTATATATTGCCCTATCTACGAACAGATAAACAATGATGTGATCAGGACTGATGGTGACAGTAGGGAATTTTTTGAGATTATGTAGCTTATCTGCCTATCCCCTCATTATCTAATTACCTGATTACTTCAAACCCTTATAGCAATCCGTGTAGGAATTGTGATAATTTTTAATGCCATATTCCCGTCTTGATGCAGTCGCTCATGGGGGAAACCACGGCAGTTGCTCATGGGGGGAACCCCCTTTGGCCTCACTGCCTCCCCAAGACCGTAATGGTGCGTTTGACCCGTAATTAAATTCGCCACGGGTCGCACCTCTGCATCGCTACTCCCTGTTTCCTGTTCCCTGTTCCCTGTTCCCTGTTCCCTTTGCGATATGTTCCATAATTGCTTGTCGGAAGCCCAGTACTACTAAAGTATTGGAAAGGGTTAAAAAAAACTCAGCACTGCCATGTAGCCAATCCACATCAGCTAATGCTTCCTGATAAGCTACCTTGGAATAAATCCCAGCTGGGATGGTAACAAAAACAAACACCAAGAGGACGTAAAATCCGATTAGCGCTAAACGGGGTGTTTGTCCAGAACGAGTGAGAAACCACAAGAATCCTAGGTAAGGAAATAGGGAAATGGCAAATAATGTCTCTTTAGAAATCATCTGAAGATCAGCAAAAACGGTTGTCAAAATGATTCGTAAAACGTCAGCCGTCAGCTGTCAGCCGTCAGCTGTCAGCCGTCAGCCGTCAGCCGTCAGCTGATAGCTGATAGCTGATAGCTGATAGCTGATAGCTGATAGCTGATAGCTGATAGCTGATAGCTTACCGTACAACTTATCCCTGGCATTGGTAGCAACCTTAGGCTGAACGCCAAATCCACCAAGCTGCTCCACAAAGGGTACAGTTACCGACAACTGTCATCGCTGCTTGGAGTGTAACCATCCACTCCAGGGATTGTTGGTTGTCAAAAAAGTGCCAGGTGATAGCACACATAGCACTGACCAATGCTGGTAACATGGCAAAAGACAATGCCCACCAAGCACGATTACCAGTAATTTCACCATAGGTCCAGATTAGCCAAATTGCAGCGATCCACTCGATAACACTGGAAATGTGAATAATCCAAGTTGGAATTGATAGAGCATGCATAAGAAAAAACGTCAGAAAAAACCTAATAGTAGAGGCTAAACTACATTTCCCTTGCTATTAAGTCTACCGTACTCACAAATCAGTACCCGTTAACGAGAAACGGGTACCCATTAATGAGAAACAGTACCCGTTAATGAGAAATGGGTACTGTTTTGTTACAAACCAGTACTAGTTAACGAGAAACGAGTACCCGTTAAGGAAAAATGGGTACCCGTTTGTTATACAACAGTACTGGTTAACCAGAAACAGGTACCCGTTTATTACACAACAGTACTAGTTTGTTACACAACAGTACTGCTTAATGATAAACGGGTACCCGTTTGTTACACAACAGTACTGGTTAACCAGAAACTAGTACTAGTTTTTGCTTAACAGGTACCCAGTTTTCATACAATAGTACTCTGAACTAGGAAATACCATTGCAATTGCCCTACTACCCTAGGCGAAGTCACAAATATAGCTAAGGTAAGCTATATTTGTGAGGTTGATCAGGATAAAGTAGACCATAACTTTCTAGTTATGAAGACAAATTGGCCTGGTGTAGTACTGTTTAATGAGAAAATAATTATATATGAGCCTTCAGCTGTGAGCTATTAGCTGACATACTTTAATTAAGAGCTGCTATCTCTAGCTTAGATAATAGTTCTTTCTCAACGTATTCCAGGTGATGTAAATCCTCAGCTACAATTAGTATAGTGACATCCCCTTGAGTTCGTAAGGTGTCAAATTCATAAGGAAAGACAAAATTCGGATTACCATTACCCTGGTAAATTAAGGAACCAATCTTTTCCCGGAGGGTGCTAAAACTACAGGGTTCGATTTCAAGTCTCAACACCTTCCAGCATCCATCGTAGTCACTAGAACCAAACAAATTGTCAAGAATAAAAAACGCAAAGGACGATCCGTTCAATCGGGCGTTATTTTCGATGGGAAATATTCCTTGATCTGTGACAATATAATCGATGCCTAAGATGCCAAGATAGCCATCATCCCGCATCTGCTGGGCGATTTTGAAGGAGTAATCGCGAATTAACCCTTCTATCCGTCTTGAATAGGGTTTTCCTTTCACGTTACCGATATGTTTTAACCCACTAAATAGCTGGCATGTCACTCCCAGATGAGCAATTTCTCCATTGCTGCCAATCATCCACTGGTCATTGGGGGATGTAATGACTTTAAGGAATGGCTCAATTAAAAAACAACTCTCTCCCGATGCCAGCATTTTTGGCATCTCAGTGTCGAGGTTACTGCTGTTAACTTTATAAAGTGATGAGCCTACAGACCCTTGTGCGCCCCGGATCAGTAACGTCTCATAATCCTTAAGCCAACCTAAGATTTCCTGTCGCAGTTTTGTCTCAAAATCCTCAGAGTCTGATGATTTACTCAGGATAGTTCCTGGTACTGTGGGAATACCAAGAGACTGACACAGGTCCTTAAAGGTGGACTTGTCAAAATACTTTAAGGTAATAGACTGATCACAGCCAAAAAAAACGGCATCAATGGTTGACGCCGCCTGTTTATCTAGATCTGCCGAATAATAAGGAACAAACACCAAGGGTTTTCCAATCGATGCAAGAAATGCTCTTACTTCATCCGCTTTTTGCATTATCAGCTCTGAGAGCAGTGCTGGTTCATTTTCACGGTTGAAGGCAAAGACTTTCTGGGGTCCTAAGCCAAGATTTTTCAGCCAGTCGTAGTACTCTGCATCCAGATTTCCAGGAATCATCACGACATCGTCTGAACCAGCTACAGCTAGGGCTCGTGACGCCCAAGGTTGGAGTGTATTCTTGCCCTGAAAGTGAGGTTGGCTTCGGATATCGAAGGCAAACACCCTGACTTGATCGGAATTTGAGGAAATCAAGTCCAGAATAGAGCTTGATTTTGCGATCGCATTTGAGTTTACCCTTGAGTTCAATTCATCCTCTTGATGGGCGTGATTACCAATTAACCTTTTGCTCCCAAAAGCACCATCCATCTGCTTACTCCATACAGACCAAACTACGACTTATTACAAATCACAAAAGAGCGACATTAAAAATTAACCTATCTCCGTCTAGGAGTAGGACAAAGCTTGCCCGCTGCTACCCTCATGCTTAACTGTTAGCAGTTAACCATAATAACTGCTCCCGAGTCAAGACCCTATCCCATAAGTGTTAGTCATAGGATATCCTAAATACACCCTGTTGTGATGAGGGGTTATCGACACAAAATTAGCGGTAATTGCCAAGTACGCTTAAGCGCTCCTACAGGCTATTCGATCGTAATCCTATAACTTGAACTGCTATAACAATGAAATTTCGACTGATTTTTTTAACATTTTCTGATCATAATTAGGTGTTAAGTGTTTGGTGTTTGGTGTTTGGTTTTAGAACGGGAACAGATACAAGCAAGAACCTGATGGGCTGGTTGACTGACAAAACTAATCAACCACGTACTCGTACGTTTGTATTTTGAATTCCAGTCGATACCGTCGTTTATCATGTTGTGTTCGTGAAGCCATCACTGGGTCAGGATCATGATTACTCAGGTGCGACCCGTGGCGAATTTAATTCGCCAAGGTCAAGGGCACCTATGTAAAACGAACCCGACGAATCAGTCTCCAGCCATTTTCGCTCGGAGGCTTTGACCCACTCCAAACCCTACCGAAAATAGCTGTTTCCTCCTGGGCCAGTGTGTGTCTACCCATCGACGAAAACCGGTTTCAACGACCTCAACCCCAAGGGGCTGTGACATATAACGTAGCAACTGCCAGGATGAACCTAAGCCCTTGATCAAGCAGGAACTGAGCGAATTTGGGATTTTTGCACATTCGCTCCCATTGGACTGGTCATCCCAGAAATTGGCGTTGCTGAATTAAGGAATGAATGCGCGATTATCTGATTTTATGAAAGCCCCCTAAATCCCCCAAGCGAGCAATCCCTCGCTTGGGGGACTTTAAGAGTTTTGTTCCCCCCAAGCGAGCAATCCCTCGCTTGGGGGGCTAGGGGGGCGGAACCATACCCATAATCAGCAACGCCCAGAAATTTTCCTCGATATCAAACCGCAATCCATATTCTTGAAAGGATTTCGGCGTTGCTGAATCAAAAAATGGTATTCTAAAAAGAAAACCATGGAATGCCCTAAATATCATAGCCATAAAACTCATAAATATGGTCATCAAAGAGGAAAACAAAGATATAAATGCAACGAATGTGGGCGACAATTTATAGAGGTTAAAACTGAGCGTGGTTACGATGAAAAAACTAAATTGCTTTGCCTAAAAATGTATCTAAGCGATGCAGCGCGGTCTTGGGGAGGCAGAGGTGCGACCCGTGGCGAATTTAATTACGGGTCAAACGCACCATTACGGTCTTGGGGGTTCCCCCCACTCGCTATTGCCGTGGTTTCCCCCGGAGACGAAACCTTAGACAGGGGAGCCTTTATGGTTGGTAGGCTATGCAGATGCATGGTTAAAACTTGAGGCGCGACCCCGTAATTTAATTCTTCACGCGGAAAGCGCGCCTCCATTGATTAAGGCAAGCCTGTCTTACGGTAACTTCAAGGCCTGCCGACGCTTGGCCGTAGGCCACGCCAAAGGCGAACGCGAACAAACCATGAGCGACTGCATCAAGACATAGAAAATGAAAATACCAGATTGAGACATTATTTAGCCAGACTACATCAGCGAACTCTTTGCTATTCTAAATCATCACCAATGTTGGAGTTATCAATTAGACTTCTTATTTATTATTTAAAATATCAAAAAATCCCCCTTTATAGTTAAACCATTTCGTTATTCAGCAACGCCTTTCCTTTTTCGGACACCAGACTGCCATTCACGGTATCTGGTAACATAACTGCTAACCTGCCCAGCTGCAAATGCGATTGCTGCTCGACGGTAATAGCTAGGAAATTTATGAAAAGCCTTATTGAACTGAGGATATTTTACATTAGGTCGCTTGGCTGTTTTATGCATCAACTTTTCGACAGCAGGAGTTAACTGATCTGCTGTTAACTCGCCAAGTTCAGACCAATGAGTATAAATAATACCAACTAAGTACCTACAAGCCTGACGATAAACTTTGACCGTCTCCCCGAATAACACTTTCTGTTCGGGGGACGGATTAAGTTTCCATTTGTCAGTTCGTATGACTTTTGCTGGCGCTTTCACTGGTCTAATAAAATATCCTTAGTTAATTTTTAGTCTACAAAAGATTAGACGACAAGAGATTAATGAATGTTCCAGGTTTTTAGTAATTGTTGTTGGCGTGGACTAACCACGGAGACGAAACCTTAGAGGTTGTCTGAGAAGTCTCATTTGCTACATCCAAGCCCCCGTTGGTCCCCCAATTCTGGGGGACTTTTAGAAGCAAATTGACTCTTGTTCCCCCCAAAGTTGGGGGGTCAGGGGGGCAAAATTCAGTATCAAAAAACTTGGGAGATATCCTCTTAGATAGGGTCGCCTTTATAGTCAGCAGGCTATGCAGAAAAGGTTTAAATCTTTTTTAATAAGGCGACCCTATCTTACGGTAACTTCAAAACCTGAGCGTTCGCGTAGCGTGGCCTGCGGCCAGGTGGGGGAATGCGTCTCACGGTCTTGTTCAAATTTTGCTTCCCATTCAGGTTCAAGAGCCTGAATGGCCGCGTGCCTGTAGAGCACGGTCATATATGGTTGGGATACCTAATGGGCGTTTTTCCGTCCGTCCGGGTTTGGGAATCCATACTCTTCTGGTGGGTTGTGCCTTTGTGGAGACTTTAATTTTGGCTACTAAGGCGAGACGCTGCTTATTGGTTAAAGTTTTAATCCCGTCTATTCCGGCAGTCTTTTTACCTTTGTTCTCCTGGGTAACTCGCCTGACCGCAATCATTTTGGCTGTCCTTGAAGTTACCGTAAGAGAGGGTCGCCATTGAGCGCGACAGGTTATAGGTAATAGTTTTAAGTTATATGAATTAAGGCGACCCTCTCTAAGGTTTCGTCCCAGGATTTCATCAGAGTCTTTTGCAGCTTTCTAACCACGCGGACATCACCACGTTGTGAGGCTCGGTATATTCGTTTTTGTAACTTAAATAAAGTCTTTTCTAGCTTTCGCCAGTTAACCTTATTCCATTCCGACTTTGGGGAAAAACCCCGAGTATTGGGCATTTTCATTACTACTTACAACTACACCATTTCCTATAACGTGAGTCCGTCAGCATATCCTAGATATTACTCTAAGCATTGGCAACTGAGCTCAATCTCGCCCCCACATGACTTGCGGCTAACTACCTACTCAGAATATTCGACCTTCCTGAGAGTACATGTGAGGGTTAATTCGTTCCTGATAACCATTCTGCGGACTTTTAGGGCGATACTATTCACCGGGAATATTGTGGTAAATCGTTATAGAGGGAAAAATCTATAATCTTTATTCCATTGACGTTTTGTCGGTAGCGTATCAGCCTTATTTCGCTACGTGTTTGTAACGATGATTTAAACGTATCTTCCTATTCGTACCCATGAGTCCCTTGCCTGTTACTAACACCATTTTTTGGCTTGCAGTGCTTCACTGTTCGACCCTTGCATTAATCCATAGGTGTGTTACTTCCTATGAATCAGGGTAGGGCTGTCACTCGGATTTCGCGAGGGTTTGAAGTTACCGTAAGAATAGGGTCGCCGAAATGCGCGACAGTCTGTGAGTTATGAGTTTAAGTTATATGAAATAAGGCCGGAGATGAAACCTTAGAATTTTGAAGCCTTTATAGGCGACAGGCTATGGGTAAAAGGGATAAAACTCATGGAATAAGGCTTCAAAATTCTTACGGTAACTTCAAACCACTATTCTAAGGTTTCGCCTCCGGATGGATTTTCACCATCATGGTTATCAAGTTGTCATGGTTCAGTTTCCTGACCTAGCGACTATTCCCCCAAATCCTTGTGGGATAAGGTTTATAGCCAACGAATCGCACTTTCCCCTCAAACTCCCCAATTCGATAAATCAGGTTGATCTGGAGTAATGCACTAAAACTGCGTACCTACACAGCATCAGTATTTTCAGCATTAGTATTTTAAGGCTTTGGTAATCAGGAAAAAGATAATTGGTAATTGTCATTACTCCTGAGCCATTACCGATTATCCATTACCGATTACCCATGCCAAACCATGCTTAGAGTACAATCTCCAATGTTCTAGTATACCCAAGGTTCTAGTATAAGCGACTCAAGACATAGTCGCTCAGATCAATCAGAGCTTGTTTGGATTCTGAGGGTTTCAACACTGATATATTTTTAACTGCTGCCTGAGCATATTTGGCAGCCATTTCCCGCGATCGCTGAATTCCTTTACTATCCCTGACCAGTGCCAAGGCTTGTTCTTTATCCTCCGGCTGGGCAAACTCTCGCTCTATGAGCACCTCTAGGTAGGGTTTTTCTTCGAGGGCAAATAAAACTGGTGCTGTGAGGTTTCCACTTACTAAATCTGACCCTGCGGGCTTACCTAACACATCTGTGGAAGCTGTAAAGTCTAGAATATCATCTACAATCTGAAACGCCAACCCCAAATTACGTCCATAGTGATATAAATTTTCGGCTACCTGATCTGAAACACCACTTAGGCATCCCGCTGCTTTAGCACTATTAGCCATCAGTGAAGCTGTCTTGTTATAAGTCTTTGCCAAGTAGCCTTCTATAGTTGTCGTGGTGTCAAATCGACTCAGTCCTTGTTGGATTTCTCCCTCTGCCATATCTTTAATCACTTCAGAGAGCAGCTTAACTACCTCTAAGTTATCCAGATTAGCCAGATACCAAGCCGATTGACCAAACAGAAAGTCACCAGCTAGCACAGCGATTCGGTTATTGAACAAGCTATTAACAGTGGGCACCGTCCGGCGTACATCTGACTCGTCTATCACGTCATCATGCACCAGAGAAGCCGTGTGAATCATCTCAGTAATTTCTGCTAGACGGCGATGACGTGGAGTAATCTTGGAGTTGGTTATCGTTGCCCGTGAGACCAACAATACAATGGCTGGTCGTAACCGCTTTCCCCCAGCTCCGAATAAGTGTTCAGCTGCAGCGTATAAGATTGGGTGACTGGCACCAATCAGGTTTTTTAAGTTTTCACTCAATAGATACAGATCTGCTTCTACCGAAGCAAAAAGGGAGGTCACTGAGGTCATGTGATCAGCCGACTCAGAAGTTAGTTACGAAAGTTTACATATTTCTTTCTTAATTCTAAGCTAACCGTCCCCGATAGGAAAATTTTGTTGAGTTTATGGCATAACTGGAAGGAAATTTGAGGAATTGTATAGACTTGTTAAGTCTGTACCGATCTCGGTATGGCTACCCAGGATTTTTGTGCTATCCTGATAATTGAGGGTTTTAAAGATTTAACATACTGAATTCCAAACAAACGTGGTAAGGGGAGAGTTAAATTCGGTGATCCCACCATAGCCAAGAAGTAGGCTTAGGCAAGACAAGCCTCTCTATCCCATCTATGTCTCAGGATCTCTACTGATATCTCTCAGTATCTCTACTGAGTCAACTTGTTGTAAACCAGACATAACCACCAAAAGTTGCCTAATCGGGAGCCTGAGTTGAGATGATTCTCACCTTAAGATCAGGAGTTAGCTAGGCGAGGGTGGTTACGGTCAACTGCAGTAAACACCTGTATCCCATACCTGATTATCCGCAACCAGATCCTAGAACTATATGGTTTTAGGATGGCTTTGCCGCAGATTTCTATAGAACGTTGCATCTATCTGTCTCTTGTTCACTCTTATGTTATACATTGATATGTCGTTAATGATCCCCCTGCTAGCTACTGGCTACTTAATCACCATCTATGTGCTGTTAACACTAGCCCAGCGTGTTCAACGTTCTCCAAGGTACTTTGCTAATCCCATTAAAAACGCCTTGGCTACTCGTGTGCCAACTGAGTCGGCATCCCAGGTCAACCAGGTTAAGGGATGGTCTCAAAGGTCTCAAAGTGAATCTCCTCCAGCATAACCCATGGCCTATTCATCTGCTTGGGTAGGAAGAGTCTTGAAACCTGGCGCAATGAGTACCAGATTGTCTAAATAGATTTTGAGTTTTCCCAAAAACAGATAGACGCAAATAGTTCTGACCACTGTCTGTGTTGATCTGTTTGGCTATGAGATTTTGACAGGTCATGGTCTACTGGCTCATGATCAAGTATATCCAAGTATATCTTAGCGATACTCCAATATACAAGGTTGCCGTGATCAGGACTGACGTTGCCAAAAGGGTGAAGTCAGGCTTTACCCCTTTTGGCTAATGGCCTAAGGGGTAACGGAAAACCAAACAGCCCTGGTGGTGGTCGAGGTAAGGGAGAGTTTCTCCTCTCCCTTGTTCCCTCTGGCACTAGAACAAGGATTAGTCTTGCCTTGCCATGACCAGGGAAATGTTGCCCCTAGCTGAGTTAGGTAGAATTAGGGATTATATTGGGTTAATTATCCCAACAATGCTTTGGCTTTAGCGACTACATTTTCAACCGTGTAACCAAACTTCGCCATAGCGACGCCACCGGGAGCAGAAACACCAAAGCGATCAATGCTAATCATATCACCCTCGGTACCCAAGTAACGGCACCAACCAAAGCTGACACCAGCTTCGACCCCGAGGCGCTTAGTCACTGCTTTGGGCAAGACGGATTCCCGATAGGCTTCATCCTGGGCTTCAAAAAGTTCCCAGCTTGGCATGGAGACAACACGGACTTTCTTACCTTCCTCTCGCAACTTCTCAGCCCCTTGGACACACAGTGACACTTCGCTACCAGTACCAATCAGGATAATGTCAGGAGTGCCATCGCTGTCCGAGAGGACGTAAGCCCCTTTGGTCGCGGCTTCAATGGAACTACCAGCTAGGTTAGGTAGACCTTGTCGGGTAAAGGCGATGAGAGTTGGAGCATTACGACGCTCAATAGCTACCTTATAAGCCCCAGAGGTTTCGTTGCCATCAGCAGGTCGAAGGACTACCAGATTTGGTATAGTCCTTAGGGAAGCAATGGTTTCCACAGGTTGGTGTGTCGGACCATCTTCACCTAAGGCTACCGAGTCGTGGGTCATTACCCAAATTACACCAGCTTCTGATAGAGCCGACAGGCGAATTGCTGCCCGCATATAGTCGGTGAAAATGAGGAAGGTGGCTCCATAGGGAATCAAACCAGAGTTGTGAAGGGCAATGCCATTGCAAATCGCCCCCATCCCATGTTCCCGGACGCCAAAGCGCAGGTTCCGGTTTTCATATTGCCCTTTCTGGAAATCCCCAGATATGTTCAATAAAGTGAGATTGGAGGGAGCAAGGTCAGCGGAACCACCAATCAATTGAGGCAGTACGGGAGCGAGTGCATTGAGAGTGGCTTGAGAATGTTTACGGGTTGCTACTCCCTTGTCTTCCGGCGTGTAGGTGGGCAGGGCTTTTTCCCATCCTTCCGGGAGTTGGCCACTGGTAATTTGCTCAAATTCTGCTGCTTGTTCAGGATACTTTGTTTTGTAATCAGCTAGGGTTTGATTCCAGGCAGCTTCCGCTTCCGTACCCCGTTCCACAGCTTTCCGTAAATGGTTGAGAGCATCATCTGGAACTACAAAGGGTTCATATTCCCATCCCAGGTGTTGGCGAGTGGCCTCCACTTCATCCCCACCTAAAGCTGCACCATGGACAGCATGTGAATTGGCTTTGTTAGGAGAACCATAGCCAATGGTGGTGGTTACCTTAATCAAAGACGGCTTATCTGTTACGGCTTTGGCTGCTGCTATGGCATCATTGATAGCTTCGAGATCAGTGTTACCACTTTCTACATGTTGGACGTGCCAGCCATACGCTTCAAAGCGCTTACCCACATCTTCAGTAAAGGCTAAGTCCGTAGAGCCGTCGATGGAAATATGGTTGTCATCGTAGAGAGCGATGAGTTTACCAAGTCCTAGGTGACCCGCTAAAGAACAGGCTTCACCAGACACCCCTTCCATGTTGCAACCATCACCAAGGATGACGTAGGTGTAATGATCGACAATGGTAGCATCCGGTTTGTTGAACCTAGCAGCTAAGTGAGCTTCTGCCATTGCCAAACCCACACCATTGGCAATTCCCTGTCCCAATGGACCAGTAGTTACTTCAACCCCATCGGTTTCAAAGTTTTCTGGGTGTCCAGGTGTAACCGATTCCCACTGGCGGAACTGCTGAAGATCGTCTATGGTTACACCATCATAGCCAGTTAGGTAAAGTAAGGCGTATTGCAACATACAGCCATGACCAGCCGACAAGACGAAGCGATCGCGGTTGAACCAATTGGGATTTTTGGGGTTATACCGCATAAAACGGTCCCAAAGCACGAATGCCATAGGAGCCGCCCCCATGGGCAGCCCAGGATGACCAGACTTGGCCTTTTCTACAGCATCAATCGCCAAGAAGCGGATGGAATTGATGCAAAGTTCTTCGAGAGACTGGGTTGCAACGGCCATAATTTCTGTTTAATGGATATGTGTGTACTATGGTCTAACAATAATTTGTCTGAGTTCAAACAAGGGTGGCTCTCGGTTGACCCAAAGGTACTTTCTCATAATCCCATTACCGGGATCAATCAGCAAGAGATAGGGATTGGCTAAGCATGAAGGATGTTCGCCTGATAGCGTCTCTGGTAGTGTAAGATGAAGCATCAAGGATGAAAACAATCCATAAAGCGTGGGAATATGGGTTACTCAGTAAGTATCATTAACTAGTAGTTGTAACTACTAGTTTTTTCCTTGAGCTACCTTCACCCAATGCCTACCATAATATAAAGGCTACCCTTTTGGTTCTCCTACGGAGTAAGCCGTTAACCATTCAAACTTTATTCCCACTTTACCGGTATTTTTTGAAGGCTAGGGTTACATTATGACCGCCGAACCCAAAGGAATTGGATAGCACTACTTCTACCATCTGCTGGCGACTATAATTGGGTACGTAATCCAAATCGCATTCAGGGTCTGGGTTGTTCAAATTTATCGTTGGTGGAATCTGGTCATGGGCAATTGCCATCACTGAAGCCACTGCTTCAATGCCACCAGACCCTCCCAACAAATGACCTGTCATGGATTTGGTGGAGCTAATTGCTACTTTATAGGCATGGTCTCCTAAAGCTTTTTTAATCGCTGCTGTTTCAGTTTTATCATTGGCAACTGTACTAGTCCCGTGGGCATTGATGTAGCTAACCTGTTCGGCCGTCAAACCAGCATCCTTCATCGTCAGTGCTATAGCCCTGGCTGCTCCTTCGCCACCTGGTACAGGGGATGTCATGTGATGGGCATCACAGGTCATGCCATAGCCGACGATTTCGGCATAAATTTTTGCCCCACGACTGAGGGCGTGTTCTAGTTCCTCTAGGATCACAATCCCAGAACCTTCTCCCATCACGAAGCCATTGCGAGCGATATCAAAAGGACAGCAAGCTGACTCAGGAGTATCGTTACGAGTAGATAAAGCTCGTGCTGATGCAAAACCAGCCATTGCTAGGGGAGTCACCGCCGCTTCAGCACCGCCACAAATCATGGCTTGGGCATAGCCTCGCTGGATTAAGCGAAACGCATCACCTACGGCATTAGACCCTGCGGCACAAGCAGTAACTGGGCAACTATTGGGTCCCTTGGCTCCCGTATGAATTCCTGTCTGACCAGCTGCCATGTTAGCAATCATCATCGGGATCATAAACGGACTACAGCGGTCAGGTCCACGTTTAATAAGAACTGTTTGCTGGTCTTCCAGTACCTTCAGACCACCGATGCCAGTGCCAATCATTACACCGACCTGTTCTGCGTTCAGGTCATTGATCTCAAACTGGGCATCAGCTAATGCTTGCTTACTGGCAGAAACCGCAAATTGAGCAAAGCGGTCCATACGCTTTGCTTCCTTACCCTTCATGTAGTCATGGGGATCAAAGCCCTTAACCTCGCCAGCAATACGACAAGCGTGCTTGGAGGCATCAAATAAGGAAATTAAACCAATACCATTGCGTCCGTTTAACAACCCTTCCCAGTACTCAGCCACAGTGTTGCCTATCGGCGTAATTGCACCGAGACCTGTAACAACGACCCGTTTTTTCTCAAAGTTTGTCATCATGCCATTAAAACTAGGCTTATCGACCGTGAACGCAGAACTTGCGGTAATGAATCAGGCTGATCAAGCTGGAGTTTCTGCTCCTGCTCCTACTTTTTCTGTAATGTAATCCACAGCCTTTTGAACAGTGTCGATCTTTTCCGCCGCTTCATCAGGGATTTCGATATCGAAAGCTTCTTCTAACGCCATTACCAGTTCAACTGTGTCTAGGGAGTCAGCGTTCAGATCATTGGCAAAGCTGGATTCTGGCTTAACCTGGTCCGCCTCAACGTCCAACTGTTCTGAAACGATGCCTTGAACTTTAGTGAAAATTTCGCTCATATAAATATTCCTCAGCCTTTTTAGCTAGAACCTCTCAAGCAGTACTTACTGATTTTAGGGGTTTTATGATCTTATCCGAAAGAGGTCTCATCTTGTAGGTAGATAAGAAGATATACGACCATTACCCTGAGCAATTCCTTGGATAATTCAAAACGCCGCTGCCTTCTTGCCACCTGAGGATATTCAAGACTACGTCAATGAGATCAAGCAGTACTTTGGTCAAACTTACCACAGCCGAGCCCCACATAAATCTCCTTCCCACGTTACCTGGCAACCTCCCTTTGAATAGACTATGGATATCTTGTCGATCTTAAGACAGCATCTGAAAGCCAATGTTTGAGACCCTGATCCCACTTTCGTTAATCCTTAAAGGCTTTGGTGCCTTTGTTACCAGTGTTATCTATCTATATTAGTGTCCTCAAGACCCTAACACTGCTTAGTTTGCACAACGTTTTGATGGTAACCTAAGAGACATCCTCGGGAATTGTACACCAAACCTCGCCAAACCGCTCCTTTTCCGCGCAGATGACGGTTGCCTTCCAAGCTTGAGCCAGCCAAACGTTAGAGTTTCATGGGCAGAATTTCAACATCGTTCCTTGAGTTCACCCTGTTAATTCACGATGGTCGGTCTTGGAAAGTTTCAGCTGTTTTTTATTTTTGTCAAGCTAATTAAACAAAACTTTATAAAAAAAACCGAGTAACGGGAAGCTGACTTCTTAAGCCTTCCTTAAACAGAGCACTAGACTCTTGCCATATCGGGTGTCTTAGTAACCTGGCAAGAGTCAAAAAGCCTAAGGATTATGAGTTTAACGGAGTTGCGATCCCAGGGATCGTGCGTAAATCCATTAAGTCGAGCTTAGTATCAGTATGAATACTTAATACAGTACTTCTACCAATTTTAATACAGTACTTCTACCAATTTTTAAGTTATACCAATTCTTAAGTTATACCAATTCTTAGTGCTCACATGGCTACACATTCGTTTGATCTGAGCATCTAAGCCTCTGAGCATCTGAGCCTCTGACCATCTGACCATCTGACCATCTGCATCTATAACTTCTACTTTGAAGAATTGGTATTAGTTGATGGGCTAACTAACCAATCCCGACTAAAAGCCTAGCAGTCAAAAATTTTTGTTTTATCAAGAGGAGCTTTTCAAAATACACTAATTCGGTTAAATTCCTCGTAATATCAGTTTTGTAATGAGTTAGCTCAGTTAGCTCAATTATGTATTTACACGGTTGTCGTACTAGGTCACGTTGATGCTAAAAGTGATGTAATCACTTGACAAGGAAGGTCTCATGAATTCAAGTATCATTTTTTGGTTATTCAGCTGGTTTTTATTGGCAATTTATGATTATAAACCCAAAAACAATACTATCAAAGATAGCAATCAAATCCAAAATTTATTAATTTATTGGTTTTTTTTTATTTTCAATAACTATGAAGCCATTGAACAAGATCTAAATTTGGCTAATGAGAAAATCAAGTGGCTGGACTATGAACTTAAAGAAAGTCATCAGCAAATCATCGGGATAATCAATAAGTTTATTGTAGTTAATAACTCCTTAAGGAGGTTGCATAAAAAAAATGTCTCACTGCAAGAGAGGGTTGAACGGCTGGAGTTGGAAAAGCAGGCTTTTCTTGAAGAGCTTGATGGCGGAGCAGAAACTTCAAATTGGGATTATCAAGCCTGGGAGTTTATGGTACAGAAAACCAAAGGAATAATTGTGGAGCTAAACCAAGTCAAGACGGAAGTTAAATCACTCCTAAGACAAAACAAACAATTGGCATGGGATAAAGCATGCTTAGAAAGGCAACTTGAGTTGGAGAGGGCTGAAAATCAATGCCTGACTATGGAAAAACAACAACTAAATCAGCAAAAAAATATCTTGGCAGGGAAACTGAGACAGAAGCATATTGAAACTCAATCCCTACTCACTGAAATCGAAGCACTAAAGATGTAAAAACCAAGATGTGTTGATGATAAATTTTGATCAGTCTACAAGCTTAAAGCAGGACAGTTACGGTCATGAGTAATATCCTGTCCGGTTGACTACTTATAATTCTGGGTTTTTCGTTAATTGAAAATTGAAAATGGCAAATCAACAATTAACAATTAACAATTAACAATTAACAATTAACAATTAACAATTCATGAGTATAGTATTAACCATTTTATAAGTGATTAACCGGACTTGATCTTACCACTTACTAATTTCCAAATATTGACTCTACCAGGTTAAGTTAGTAGCCGAATACTACCACAAACTATTTGATAGTTAAGTGACCCTTGAGCATGAACATACAAACCAGGCAATAGCCAAAGCAAAATAGACAATAGTTATGGGTATAGTATATTTTATTCAAGTCATTAGTAACCCGTCAGTGGGGCTAGCCCCAAGGGTACCAGAATAAACTAACCCCCGCTGTGTGTCCAGAGTCAAGATTGCCCCATCCCGAATCAATTGGGTCGCATTATTCACCCCCACAATTACTGGCACACCCAAGCGTAACCCAATCACTGCTGCATGGCTAGTTATACTATCTTCCTCAGTGATAATTCCTGCTGCCTTGCGAATGACTTCCACAAATTTGGCATTGGTTGAAGGAGCCACTAGGATTTCTCCGTGGTTGAAGTTAGGTAAATCACCATCAGTGTCAGCCACCCGAGCAACACCACTTACTGATCCCTGACCAATACCAACTCCCTGACCCAAAACTGCTTTGACTACTTCTACTTTAATTAAGTCTGTTGACCCAGCCACACCTTGGATTGTCCCAGCCGTCATGACGACCAAATCTCTTTCTGTTAGAAGCTGTTTTTCCTGAGCCACACTCATTGCGGCTTGGAAGGTCTGACCAGTTGAGGGTAAATCCAGGACTAACAAAGGTCTGACCCCCCAAACTAGCTGGAGTTGTCGAGCCACATCTACATGAGGTGTTACTGCTAATATGGGAGTTTGGGGTCGGAATTTAGAAACATTCCGCGCTGTAGCACCGGTTTTAGTCAGAGTCATGATGGCTGCTGCCTCTAACTGCTCGGCAATGTGACCAACTGCTTGGGATATAGCATTGGGAATGGAGCGGCTGGTGTCACGAGCATGACCGATAATCTGTTCTTGCTCAATGCGCACCGCAACCGTGCCCATGGTCTTTACGGCTTCTACTGGGTATTTACCAACAGCTGTTTCGTTAGAGAGCATGACTGCATCAGTGCCATCAAGGATAGCATTAGCTACATCAGAAACTTCTGCACGAGTTGGTCGGGGCGAGTGAACCATACTGTCCAACATTTGAGTGGCAGTGATGACTGGGATTCCCCGTCGATTTGCTGAGGCAATCAGTCGCTTTTGTAAGATTGGTACATCCTCTGCTGGCAGTTCTACCCCTAAGTCACCCCGAGCAACCATCACTCCATCGCACAGGGAGATAATTGCCTCCATTTGCTCAATGGCTTCATGCTTTTCAATTTTGGCAACCACGGGTACCTGCTTCCCAGCACTGTTAATCAGTTCTTTGATTTCCAAGATGTCCTGAGGATTACGAACAAAGGAGAGTGCTACCCAATCCACACCTTGATCCAAACCAAACATTAAATCTCGTCGGTCTTTATCGGTCAGAGCTTTGATAGATAGGTAGACACCAGGGAAGTTAACTCCTTTGTTATTTGAGAGGGGTCCACCGACGGTAACGGTACAGTGCAAGGCTCGTTCCTCTCGGTCTACCTTATCTACCCGCATCTCAACTTTGCCATCATCTAATAGGATGGTGGCTCCCACAGGCACTTCGTCCGCTAGGGGTTCGTAGGTAACTGAACTGATTTCCTGTTTACCAACCATCGATTTGCTGGTTAAGGTGAAGCGATCGCCATTGTTGACAACAATGGAACCGTTTTCAAACCGCCCCAAGCGAATTTTCGGTCCTTGCAAGTCTTGGAGGATCGCTACAGGCTGATTGAGTTCAAAGGCCGTCTGGCGAATCAGGCGAATATTGCGCTGATGGTCTTCATGGGTGCCATGGGAAAAGTTGAGTCGTAAAGTGGTGGCACCAGCTTGAATTAGTGCCTTGAGAACATCTGGGCTATTGCTCGCAGGGCCAATTGTGGCAACAATCTTTGTCCGACGTAGGGAATTTGGCGATTGCATAAACGTCAAAGGGATTAGGTGGGTTTCCCGAACAACACCTTAGCATGGCACATTATTGTTATTTGTTTGATATTAAGTTTTCCTCAATATCTTTACCAAGACTTCTAATTAGTCATTAGTCATTAGTCATTAGTACCAAGCCAGGTTTAACAAGATTCGGTAAACATTCCCTAATCTACACTAAGTGCGGTTAGTGGGGGATGAATTGCCAGTCAAAAAATTTTTCTCCTAATTAAGTTGTAATCAATAAGATATTCCGGCTTAGTCGAGGGTACTTCACGGGTTACTATTGCGGTATTGGATCCGGTAAATTCGGTTGTTGGCTTCTTCTGTGACGAGCAGACTGCCATCTTTTAGCACCAGCAACCCAACTGGACGTCCCCAGGTGGTTGGTCCTGAGGAATCGATCAGAAAACCAGTCAGAAAATCTTCATAATAGCCTAATGGTCGTCTATCAGTTTTAAAGGGAACAAAGACAAGTTTGTAACCGGTGCCTCGGTTACGATTCCAAGAGCCACGAAACGCTACAAAGGCACCGTTACGATACTTTTCTGGAAAGGTCCGTCCATCATAAAATTGTAATCCTAGTGCTGCTGAGTGCGATTGGAACAAGACATCGGGAGTTCGGGTTTGGGCAACCAGTTCAGGTTTGATGCTTTGACCATTGCGGGTTTGACGGGGATCGATGAGATGGGGGGCTAAATAGGCATAGGGCCAACCATAGAATTCCCCTTGGCGAATACGGGTGAAGTAATCAGGAACTAGGTCATCTCCGATTAGATCTCGTTCATTGACGGTAGTGTAAAGTTCACCAGTAATTGGGTGAAAGTCTAGGCCGACAGGATTACGTAAGCCATAGGCAAAGGTCTGTTGGTTTGAGCCGTCCAGGTTCATCACCTGTACCGATGCTCGGGGTAGGGGTTCCCTATCGACATTAGACCGTGAACCAATAGAGACGTAGATTTTGTTTCGGTTGGGAGATACTACCACATTGCGTGTCCAATGCTGGTTGTAGCCACCGCCAGGGAGGTCAGCAATTTTTTCACCTTTGCCAGTGAGTTGCTCTTGACCCTTAGTGTAGGGAAACCGGAGTACAGCATTAGTGTTGCCCAAGAAGAAGTATTGATCAGCAAACGCCATGCCAAAGGGAATATTTAACCCATTACTAGCACTAGCAAAGGTTTTTTTGAGATCAGCAACTCCATCACCATTGCTGTCACGCAATAAACGAATACGATTTGCCCGAGTTTCTGTGACCAAGATATCCCCAGTTGGAGTAAGTGCTAGCCAGCGGGGACGGTCTAAACCATCAGCAAATACGTTCACTTGGAAACCCGCTGGTACTTTTAGGCTTGGGTTGGATGGTATTGCTACCACTTTTGGAGGTCGAGAGGCGCTAGTAGTAGCAAAAGGTTGGGGTAAATCATTCAGGGTAATTTGAATCGGTTGGGGTGTCAGGGTTTTGGTATCGATTAGGGTTTTTGTGGATAAAGCATTTGTTTGTGTAGGTGCCTGAGCAATTTGGGGAGATTCTTCAGAGGAGGACTTTTGTACAATCGGTGCCGCAGGTGCTTGAGTTGAAGTGCTGGTTGAACCACAGGCTACTACCGTAGTCATCAGCAGTTGCAGGATCAGGAAACGTGGGGAATTCATGGTCATGAGCACAGGGTGATATTGGGATTGATTTTAACTCCTTGTCAAGACGTAACTCCTAGTAGAATTTCTTGACTAGGTAACAAACTTTAAACAATTGTTGAGAATATATTGCACTTCAGCATAAATATCTCGGCTCAATCCAACTCAGAGTAATCGATTACTCCTATACCCATAGGCGAGTTAATATTTATTTAATAAAAGTATTTATCATTTAGCAAAATCACAGGTATACTAGTGATTACTTAGGGTGCATCAGGGTAAGCCCAAGAAAAGTTGAGCCAAAATGTGATATATGGCAAGAATTATGAGCATATTAAGCCAAGATTGCTCAGCACTATTGCATAATTTTTTCAATATTGTTGATAAGAATGTCGCCTTATTGATTCTTGCCTTTACCCTGGTTGCTATACGGGGTAAGCCCAAAAAAAATCGCTCATAACAACGTGGGTTGGTTGGATATCGGTTGATCCTGCCTCGAAACCCCTATAATCTCGTAGAGCTGTACTCGCAATAGAGTTAAGTTGTTGATAATGATGGTTTTTTTTTATCAAAAATCACAGGGTTGCTGATTCTTGCCCTTACCCTGGGGTGCTATATAGCATTTCTCGAATAACTGAGATACACCTAGTAAAAAGAATTTCATGGATGATAACAGGAGCAGTAGTTTAACTCAAGGCTTGGATTTTACTTCCGAAAGTATTGATAATAGTCAGATTGTTGGACAAGCTGGGGGGAACATTATATCTGTTCAAAATAGTGGCTCTGGTAGTGTTGAGCAAAAAATTCAAAACAGTCTATTTTCAATTCATATTCATATTGGTAATCCTATTAACTCAAATGCTAGGCGTAGGGTGAATTCTAAGCCTTCAGGCTCAGCCGTACCTGGTTGGAGGGATGTTCTATTAGAGCCTAAGGCAGCATAGCTGTACTTAATCTTAGCTGTACTTAATCTATGTCTGTAACTAAGAGTATTTAAATCTGATTTATGATATTTGAATCAATTGTGGAAGGCTAGGTAAGAATTAAGTTATTGAGCAAGGAATATTTGCATGAAATAATCTTTGCTAACCATGAATACGAGCTCTCAGAAAAGATATCTAACTTACTAGATAACGTTGATAATGTAAGAGCAAAAATATACACAAACTCATACAATTACAACAAGGTTTATTTTACGGGAGTATGATCATTAAAATGGCAAACAAGTATCATCAAATTAAAAAGAAATTAAGACATATTATATCTAAACCTTATTTGCGTTCAATCGGTTCAATCGGCATAATGATTTTATTTATTTTTATGTTGTTATATATTGTTGAACGTTTTCCTATTAAAAATCCTTATTTAGGGTATGCTCAATATAAATGTGACCAAGATCTAATTGATATTAGTGAATCCGATAGCCAAGAGAAATCCTATAGCATAATGGAAGATTGTAAATCTATAATTAATAAATTTTCCAACAATCCCAACAATAATTTTGCTTTATATCTAGCCTATAAAAATCTGGGAAGAGCAAAACTAGTTTATTCCTATGCTAGTTGGCAAAAAAATAAGGGACCCAAAATAATAACAATAAATAACACTCAATTAACGGTTGATCAGTTAATCGAACAAGTGAAAGAAAATTTCAAGAGTGCTGAAAAGTATAATCCAGAAGATCCGCTGATAAAATTATACATCGCTTTGATGGAAGATTTTAAGGATTTTGTACTGAATCCGGAGAGTCTAGACTGTTTGCCTGCTAGTCAACGCTATGAAGAGGCAATTAACCTTTATATAGATGTTAAGAAAGTTAAAACTGTAGACAATAATTTTTTTGCACTGCTTGAGTTGGGTCATTTCTTAGTTAGCAGAGACAGGAATAAGACATCTAAAAATTTAAAGAAAGATAAGTGGAACAACTTTAATGGATATAAGAAAGGGATAGAACTTTACAATAAGCTCCAAGTATCTGACCAGAACGGAAAGCATACAGTTTTGTTAAGCAAGGCTAAAGCTCAACTACTTAATAAGGATTATGAAAAAGCTCGAGATTCTTTTGAAAAAATTTTACAGAAAGAGCCAGATGCTTATCAGATTAGGTACTACATTGGGAACTCATATATCTTAGAGAATGGTCAGTATGATCAGGCCATTAAAGAATATGACAAAGTTACAGAAAATCCTGATACTGAACTTTACTATTATGCATTGCGAGATTCTGGTTTTGCGTACTATATGACTTCTAAGTATGATAAAGCTAAAGATAGATTGGACAGAGCACTTAACCTGGAAGTGTCAAAAACGCAAGCTGAGAAAGAAAGAAGGGAGTTGATGGAAGAATATTTCAAAAAAATTAAGGATGGTCAATGTGATCAACTAGATCCTGATAACAATAGTTGTGAGCTTGAAGATCGAAAGAGTCTTGAAGACAAGTTGTTTGACGCAGGATTTTTTCAGAGCATCTTTACTGTTCATGACAAAAAAAGAGGAACAGATCCATTTATTGATGTTGAACATGATAAATTTTATCAGTGCCGAAATGATCCTGAATTTTAATTTTTTTATTCCAGGATATAGCAATTCTACTACGACTTGTGAAGTACAAAGCGATCGGGTGCATCTCATATTTGTAAAAAAGTTGCGTAGGGTGCGTTAGGGGAGCCTCATTTTCCGCCTCGTAGCCAGGGTTTGGATAGCCCGCCCCGTAACGCACCACCGTGTCAAACAGCAAAAGCGATGCACCCAAGCGAACCCCCTAAATTCCCCTTAATAAGGAGGACTTTGAAGTTGATAAGCTTACCTCATAACTGCAATAAACGCTATATTTAGACTAGTAATCCCTAATATTGCTATTATGTGGAGTCGTCGCCAACTATTACAATCTAGTTTTGTAGGTTTAGGGATCGCAGGGACTGTCTACCAATTCCTTAAATCGCGACCTACTGCCACTGTTAAGGTACCTAGGTTCACCACAGATGAGCAACTCTCAGCAAAGTATGTTGGATTTGATCCTATAAATTGTCTACGAAGTTTTGATTATGGTCGTGTTAAGCAGGAAAATGGACATCTGATCAGGGAGTTTGAAATCGTTGCAGATAATACCTCGACTCAGCTAAATAAATTGGTAGGTTGGGTTAGCTGGAATTTTAATAATCGAGTTCCCGGTCCAACATTAAGAGCGGTAGAAGGTGATCGGATTAGAGTAATTTTTCGGAATCAGGATTCTGCTAGTAGTCATAGCATTCATTTTCATGGTATTCATCCTGCTGAAATGGATGGAGTGACTCCCATAGGCAAAGGTAAAGAAACTGTCTATGAATTTGAGGCTAAGCCCTATGGGGTTCATCTTTACCATTGCCATGTTAGTCCTGTTACTCGCCACATTAGCAAAGGACTGTATGGTATGTTCATTATTGATCCTCCCAGAAAACGCCCTTCCGCCGATGAAATGGTTTTAGTTATGTCAGGTTATGACATTGACGGAGACATAAAAACTGAAGACATTAAAACTAATGAACTTTATGCGTTTAATGGCTTACCTGATTTTTACCATAAACACCCTATTCCGATTTATCAAAATCAGTTAATAAGATTATATATAGTGAATATGATTGAGTATGATGTGGCTGTTACTTTTCATATTCATGCCAACATGTTTAAAGTTTATCCAACCGGTTGTACTATCAAGCCAACTCTAAAAACCGATGTCATTACTATGGGTACAGCGGAACGGCATATTTTAGAGTTTGCGTATGCTTTCCCAGGAAACTATATGTTTCACCCTGATCAAGACCAAATTGCTGAAAATGGTTGCATGGGACAATTTTCAGTTATTCCTAGTAACAAATTTTGAGAACAGTAAACGTTATGAAAAATATACTCAAATACGTTTTTATTACTTTAGTTGTTGCCCTTTTAGTGGTAGTAATTGGGTACTATCTACCTAGTAATACTCCTACTAAAACTAGTGAACTTTTTTCTAACTCCGAATATGAAAAAATATTAGATGAATATTATATCAAAAATCTTGGTCTAATGCAAGGTCATCTGATTGCAGCCAAAGATTTATTAGAAGGGGGAACCCCAGATCAAGCACAATCTCATTTAGAACATCCTATTGAGGAACTTTACGGGGAAATTCAAGATAAATTAAAAGAGGAAGGTGTTGATGATTTCAAACAGAATTTGGAAGATCTATACGACACAGCTAAATATCAACCTTATAGTGAGGAAGTAACTAAAAAACTTCAGGTATCAGTGGCAGACATAAAATCAGCTATAGATAGTTTTTTTGAAAATCATAAGAATCTTCAGTCACCGGAATTTGCTGAAATTGTGCTTATTAGTATTCTTAATACAGCATCGGAATAATACGAAGCCGCCATTGGAAGGAACTGTAAGATCGTTGCTCCAATAGAGTATCAAGACTCCTTTGGTTTTGTTAAATATGTAGAAAACAAACTTTCACAAAAAAGTTGGGTTCCTGATCAAACACGAGGGAAGATGAAATCTGATGTAACAAAACTTCTAAAAGCGTGGTCTCCAGATAAAGATAAACCCTTTAAAGGAAAGGTAAGTCAACCTCCTAATTGCCTTGAGGCACTCTCTCCATCTGGAGAAACTGAATCTGTATATCCACCTGAATATCCGGTAATGACCCCGGCTCAATTATCTGAGGAGATTGCCAAGATTTATAAGTGAACTATGTTTTATGACATCAATAAAGTCTGGTAACTCAATGGCAACTCCAAAAACAGTTTTCGGAGTTGCCAAAACTCGAATAGAAGAGGAAAATATTCAATTATTCGAGTGCATCGCTTTTGCTGTTTGATGCGGTGGTGCGTTACGGGGCCGGCTTTACCAGCGGTGGCTACGAGGTAGAAAATGACGGCAAACCGCCCCTAACGCACCCTACGCAATATTTTAAAATATGAGATACACCCAAATTATTCAGCTACCACTAATTTTTTACTTAGATGATTAGTGGAAATTATGACAATTGTAAAAGTCATATTATTTAGCTAGTATTTCGTTAAAGATTAAACGTAAAATTTACTCGTGCTACAGTCATGCCAGAAGAAAAGTCTTCTCAACAAGTCAATTTCAACGTTGGTCAAATTTATGATAGCCAAGTTGTAGTAAATGCGGAGAAGGATACAACTCTGACCCAAAATAAACAAATTGGTAAAATTGAATCTTCTCAGCCATTGACTCAAGCCAATGTGGTTGAGGAGATTACTAAGCTTGAAGAACTGTTTCGCAGCTCACAGTTACCGGAGGCAGAGACATCTAAAGCAATCAAGTATTTAGAAGCTGCTAAAGAAGAACAGGACTTACGCAACTGGCACAACTAATGGTGGGGCTAGACTACGGCGAGAGTCTAATAACTAAACTATAGACATAGTAATGTCAGGACGTTTTAGTTGGTTAATTAAGTAATTGGAAAAGAGCCCATGCTTAATTTGATAAATTGTTTGACTACTTTTATAAGCCAAATTTTTGAGTCTGAGCCAAACTAAAATAGCACAAGCAATATGGTTTCTTTGAATACGACCCTTGCGACATTGACATGATTCAATACCAGTCAATTGTTTTAATTCTCGATGAAACTCCTCAACCTTCCATCGAACCTTACACTCTTTTTGTACAACGTCCGTAGAATTTTGAGATAAATCGTTTGTAGCGATAAAATCCGTTTTGTCGGTGGAGACACTTACCCGGAAAAGTTTCACTTTTTTGGAGGCGGTAAATTTTTTTATTTTTACTAATTTACCGGATTTTAACTCTTTTTCATCCCAAACTAATGATTCAATTCTTTGATAATCTTTTTGATTGCCAGTATCATCTACAAGTCGATTACGTTTGAGAGGACAATAATAATATTTTCCCAAATCCTCGATATATAACATTAATTTATTTGTGGCATACCAACTGTCCATCAATACAGTTCTAAATGGCAACTCCTTAGAATACACAAGGTTTTGGATATGCTCCAAAACATGTTCTATTTTTGTCTTACCATCCCGTTCTGGGTCATAAATACGATAGTCTACTACCCAAAACTTTTTGGTTTCGTGATTGACATATATGCAATTTATGAATCCAATTACTTGAATTATACCATGGGAATTACCACTATATTGTCGTTGGCTTATCTCTATTTTTCTAGAGTATCGTTTATCAATTACTGTGTCATCAAAAACTAGATAAGCTTGCTCATTTATTTCAATTAAGTCTTTGACATTATCCCACAGTAAGCGTGGGGTCAATTTATCATTTTTTAGATAACGGTTGATTTGATCATGGCTAATCTGCTCTAAATGTTCGGCTAAATTGGTGAGAGTATAATTGAGGTGGCTACTTAATAAGTATTGACAATAGTTAAGTTTAGTAAATTTCATCACTAACTGAATTTTTTAAAGCACCCTCCTCTGATTTGATCAGAAAATTTAAAAAACGAACGACCATTAATTACTATTACTAATCTGAAAAAGGGCTGATCACAGACGGAGCTTGACTATAGTACTTTAGTACTATAGTCAAGCTCCCCACTGTGCCAGTTGCGTAAGTCCTGAAGAAGCACAAGGAGAAGAGCCGGATAAGGATTTTGCTGCTAAGAATTTGCAAAAGGCTTGTACAGCTCTCAAAGGTTTAAAAGAAGCTGGTGAAACGGTTGAAGCAGGAAAAAACTTATGGGAAACAGTTCAGCTTATTATCACTAAGCTTCTGCCTTGGCTCGGGAAAGCTAGCAGCTACTTTATTTAAGGTTAAACAAGTCATCAGGTCTATTGACAGTAGTGTAAAGTTCACCAGTAATTGGATGACAGTCGAGACCGACAAGATTACCTCAGCCATAGGCAAAGGTCTGTTGGTTTGAGCCGTCCAGGTTCATCACCTGTACCGATGCTGGGGGTAAGGGTTCCCGATCGACATTAGACTGTGAACCCATAGAGTTGAAGGTTAGTAGGTTGCCCCTTAGTAGGTGTTGCTGGTTAGTAGGTGTTGCTGGTTAGTAGGTGTTGTCGGTTGAAGGTTAGTAGGTGTTGTCGGTTGAAGGTTAGTACCTTGGCCTATTGGCCACCCTACGCGAACAACCTTCAACAACCTTGGCCAAAAGGCCACGCTACGCGAACAACCTTCAACCAGTTAACCTTCAACCAGTTAACCTTCAACCAGTTAACCTTCAACCAGTTAACCTTCAACCAGTTAACCTTCAACCGGTTAACCTCCAACCAGTTAACCATCAACCAGTTAACCATCAACCTGTTAACCTTGGCCAAAAGGCCACGCTGCGCGTTCAACCCTATCTCCCTATAGCCTCCAGTTATCCCTACTTCAGGCAAAGCGTATCCGCATATACCATATTTTGGTTAGAAAAATATAAATAAATGTTGCAAATATCCCCAAAATAGGTTAACTTATATTACAGAAGCTAACAAAACCCTAGGAGATCTATAACAATGACTCAAGAGCAAGAATCTAAGTTCGGTTTCACCAACTTTGCTGAAACCTGGAATGGCCGTTTGGCAATGCTTGGTTTCGCCATTGGCTTGGCTACCGAGTTGCTTACTGGTAACGGAATTCTGGAACAACTAGGTCTGATTTAATCTACCATAAGCAATTGGGCGCACGGTGTGCGCCCCTACAGTTGATTTGTGTTCTACTCAATATTGGAAGCAATATTGGAATTGCTATACCTGCATTTCTGACAGAGATGGCGATCGCAGTCGCTGAAAGCCTTACGCAATCTAGGGTTGACCCCGATTGAAGCTCAGCAAAAAAACGACAGTGTGTTGTTCTTAAGCGATCGCTTAACTATTCCTAATAAAATAGAACACTTTTATACCGATCTACTTAGTTGTTAATTCCTCAACAATACCCATCACTGCACTGCGGGTTAGTTTAGATTGTCCGAGAGCTAAAACATCAAGGGTTGCATGAGCTAAAGCCAGGGGAATTTGGCAAAAATTTCTGGCTGGACTATTCTTCAGTAGAGCATTGGTGTAAGCATCAGCTAAAGAGAGATTTCTCCGAGCATATTTATGTAGCTCTTCTTCGCCCCAGCCGTTGGGAAAAAAATCCACTTGCCTTGTCAAATCTTCAGACCGGTTACGTAGAATGTTGACTGCTTGTAAACCCCGACCAAAACCAACTGCATAACTACGGTTAGTTTGGGTACCATCATACCAAGCCCATAAATCAGAAAGTAACAATCCTACAGAGCCGGCAACGCTATAAGTATAAGCATCCAAATCCATTTCTGTATTAATTTCCCAACCGCATTCAGCCCAAGCTGCCATTCTATCTGCCATAGCTGCGCTAGCTTCCCAAATGCGAGGTGCAATGGTTTCCGGTGCTAGCATTGCCCATTCACCAATCCGAATGGTTACTTCTGGAAGTGGCTGTTCGTGCTTACTCAAGGCTAAAGATAATTCCGAGGCACTGAATCCATTACCTATACCTTGTAGACCGAAACTAATTTTTCGCAACAGTGAAGCCTTGGTAGGGTTATCAAGCTCAAAATCATCTTCAATTTCGTCAATTGCACGCATACATAAGTATGCAGAAGCAACAGATTCTTGTAACCCTCCTGGTAAACAACTAATTGGAATATAGAAAGTTCGACTAGTTTCTTTGAGAATTCCTAAGGCATCTTTACACAGTTGCATGACTTTACCATTCTCATCGTCGCTTTATATGATATTAATAAATTTTAAACGATAAATACTCATAAATATTGAATTTATATGTATTTTTTGTCAAGAGGACTTACAAAGTTTAGTTGGTTTGGCTCCCCTAACCCCCTCTAACAAGGGTAGTTTTTTAAACATAGGGGCAAGTACTTACTTTCATTTTCTTCTGGATAATTTAAATAACTAATGTAAAAAGTGGCGCATACCGGTGAGCACCATTACTAATCCCAGTTCATCTGCTGCCTGAATCGAGTCTTGATCTCGTAAACTCCCACCCGGTTGCACAATTGCCTCAATCCCTGCTTTAGCAGCTGTCCGCACTGAGTCATCGAACGGGAAGAATCCATCACTAGCAAGGATAGCGTTTTTGCTATTTTCCCCAGCCTGTTCTAATGCTATATTGACTGCACCTACCCGATTCATTTGACCCGCACCCACACCTAAGGTTGTGCGATCGCGCGTCACGACGATGGCATTAGACTTTACATGCTTACACACCTTCCAAGCAAATAATAATTCTGCCATTTGGTCAGGAGTAGGTTGCTTTTGGCTTACCACTTGCCAATTCTCAGGATTATCCATGGCATCATCCGCAGCTTGTACCAGAAACCCCCCTGCAATAGCTTTCACAGTTTGCTTTGCTCCGGTCTGTAAGTCTGGTAATAGCAACACCCTTAGCTTCGACTTAGCACTGAGAATTTCTTGAGCTTCTGGTTCACATCCTGGTGCGACTACACATTCTAAGAAAGTTTTCTTTAACGCAACAGCTGTAGCAGCATCAATGGGTTGATTTAATGCCACAATTCCACCGAAGGCAGAAATAGAGTCAGCATTGAATGCCTTCTGATAGGCTTGCGAGAGGGTTTCTGCCAAGGCTACCCCACAAGGATTGGTGTGCTTGAGAATTGCTGCGGCTGGAGTGTCAGTAAATTCATTAATGATCCGCCGTGCAGCTTCTAAATCCACCAGGTTGTTGTAACTGAGTTCCTTACCCTGAAGTTTAGTGGCTGCAGCCCAACCTGTGGGAACCGTTCCGGATTGATACCACGATGCCGGTTGATGGGGATTCTCGCCATAGCGTAGAGATTGGCGCTGTTGTCCAGACAAGGTAAATCGTTTTGGTAGGGAAACTGGATCTTTGTACCCGATCAGGTAGGATGCGATCGCATGGTCATAGGCAGCGGTATGACCAAAAACCTCTATAGCGCAAGCCTGACGGAATTCAGTTGATGGTTGATTTCCATTCTGGCGCAACTCCTCTAAATAATCCTGATACTGACTAGGATTACACAGCACTGTCAGATGAGCATAGTTTTTCGCAGCTGCCCTCAGCAGTGTTGGACCACCGATATCGATAGTTTCAATTGCTTCTGCTAAACTCACGTCCGGTTTAGCAACAGTCTGTTCAAATGGATAGAGATTCACCACCACCAAATCAATGGGACGAATCTGGTTTGTCTCCATTTCTGCCACATCTTCGGGGAAATCTCGCCTTCCCAAAATTCCACCATGAATTCGTGGATGTAGGGTTTTCACCCTGCCACCTAAAATTTCTGGAAAGCCAGTGTAATCAGACACTTTCGTTACCGGCAAACCCTCTGATTGCAAGGCTTTAGCCGTTCCACCACTGCTGATTAAATCAAATTCAAATTCTTCTACTAGCTGACGGGCAAAGTCGATTAGCCCAGTTTTGTCAGATACACTCAGCAGTGCCAGATTTGCCATTTCAAACAATTTTACAAAAGTTGACACTCCCCGCCCTAAAAGAGCGGGGATTCTTAGTTCTAGGACATGCCTTAAAATTAGCTATCCTGAAAGGCAATACTTAAGCCAAATACCCGTTTAAAAACCAAATATCGAGCCTAATTTAACTAACCCCAGTGGGCTTGTCTTCCTAAGCGTTGGGAATTTCCTTGTTCCCGTGTGCCGGAGACGAAACCTTATCAGAGGGTCGCCTTTATGGTTAGTCGGCTATGCGTAAAAGGGTTAAAACTTGTTGATTAAGGCTCCACTCTTCTTACGGTAACTTCTAACCCCACGGTACGTTATATATTTTGAAGTTGTTATTTTACTGGTTTTCGGTATCTGTTAAGACCCATGCGTTTTAGCGGTGCGACCCGTGGCGAATTTAATTCGACGACTGTAAGCACACCGTGAGGTTTTTCGCGCCTCGTGTACTAGCATCGCAAAACGCTCGTTGTTAAATAGGGCAGTACCGACGAATCCTGCCTGTGCTAGGCTACACATTTAAATATAATATACCTTATTTCGGAAAAAGTCGCCCTAGAAGGGAAACTCAAGTAGCGTGGCCTTTGGCCAGGCTTGAAACCCAGACTTTTGGTCAACCGAATTCTGAATTATCGTAAGCATATGCGCTACAGATGGTGCTACTTGAGGTGCCGTCAGCCGTCAGCCGTCAGCTTATTTTATTCAAAAGCACCGATTGCGCTACTTGAGGTGCTGCGCGAACAGTAGCGTCGCACAGGCTTCGACCCTGTGAGTTTCCCCATAAGCACCGATTGCGCTACACGCACGCTGCGCGAACAGTAGCGTGCCCACAAGCCCAAAGCTGATCGCTGATAGCACCTCAAGTAGCACCATCTGTAGCCCATAGGCTAATAGCTGATAGCTGATAGCTGAATGCTTACAATTATCAATTCAGAATGCAGAATTATTAGTTGCTAAATTCAGGATTCAGCAACTTAATAATTCAGAAATAATTAATTCAGAAATATTCAACTTTACTTCTGGATTATGGATTCTGCACTCTGAATTATTTTTTTAAATTGTGAATAGGTTTTTTAGGGTAAATTTAAATAATTCAGCGAACTAAGGTAGGAGCTGTATATTAATTAGCTTACCTACCAATCCGGAATGAATTATTTAAATCTTTTCCCCATTTTTCCTAATTACAACGGATGGAAAAGTAGATCAGGGAAAAAGCGGTTAAATTCAATCAAAATTCCAGCCGTAATGGTCATCCAAACAGCCAACAACACTGGTGCTAGGGACAAATACTTGAGTAAATCCTGCATGGAACATTCTCCTAAAATCGATAACTATTTCAAGACATCTTGGCACATCAATATCATGCCCTGTCTATAAAGCGTGAAAACTTGATTAGCGAGAACGGCACTAGTTTTTAGCTAACTTTTCAGTGCTAAAAGCGTTCCCGCCAGCGAGTCTAAGTATGATTGCTAGCGTGGTGAGACAGGAATCTCATCATCTTTAGCAAACATTTCACCAGTAGTGATTTCTTTGAATGCTAACAAAGGCCATGAGGCAGCCATTAGCATCTTACTAAATGCCACGGGGACATCAATGATGACTTCTTTTTCTTCTGGGTTCTTACCCTTTTGAATCGCTTGTAGATAGCTGCGACCTGCCCAGCCAATCCAGCCAGTGATATAGAGGAAGAGTAAGCTAGGAATGAGGAAGTCACCCATATGGGAGAAACGACCATCCACAATCAAGTGAGGATATCCCTCATCACCACAAAGTGCTTGAGAATACCGCTCAAATCGGTTCGCACCGGAATTGGGGTCACCTGTAGTATTTAGGAACTGAGCCTTCCGGGCTTGAAATGCAGCAGACTCACTACAAGGGGTGAGATGATCCAAAGAAGCAGAGGCTGGGCTGATGGCGCAAAGCCACACAGAGACGGCAAAAATTAAAGCTAACAATCGTCGCATAGAAAGTGTCTCCTTTTGTTAAGAAACAAAAAGTTTTTTGTACAAACCAAGAGATCAAATTATTTGTACACTCAGGCAATCTTACTCTGAGGCGTGTATCTAGTAAAGTTTAATTAACTAAAAGTAGTGTTTCAATAAAGGTCATTGGTGAATGGCTTGTGTTTTAGCAATAGAAACCAGTTGTGATGAAACAGCTGTGGCGATTGTTAACAATCGTAAATGTTGTAGCAATATTGTTGCCTCCCAAATTCCTATGCATCGGCAGTATGGGGGTGTGGTGCCAGAGGTAGCATCCCGTAGCCATCTGGAAACCATCAATAATGCGATCGCGCAAGCCCTAGAAGCAGCTCAACTGGACTGGGGAGCAATTGACGGCATTGCTGCTACCTGCGCTCCCGGCTTAGTGGGCTCTCTACTAGTGGGGGTCACAGCTGCCAAAACCCTGGCCATTGTCCACAACAAGCCCTTTGTAGGTGTCCATCATCTAGAAGGTCATATTTACGCCACCTATCTCAGTGAGCCAGAACTAGAACCACCATTTTTGAGTCTGTTGGTGTCTGGCGGTCACACTAGCTTAATTTATGTCAAAACCTGTGGTAGCTATGAGATACTGGGCGCAACCCGTGACGATGCTGCTGGTGAAGCCTTTGATAAGGTAGCACGATTATTAAAGTTAGGCTATCCCGGAGGACCAGTTATAGATAAGTTAGCACGAGAGGGTAACCCCAAAGCCTTTCCATTGCCAGAAGGTAAGATTTCCCTTGCTAGTGGCGGTTATCATCCCTATGACTCCAGTTTTAGTGGCTTGAAGACAGCGGTGCTAAGGCTGGTGCAAAAACTGGAACAGGAACACTCAGAAATTCCAGTGACCGACATTGCTGCCAGCTTTCAGGAAACTGTAGTGCGATCGCTTACCAAGCGTACCATTGCTTGTGCTCTCGACTATGGTCTGGACACGATTGTGGTTGGGGGTGGGGTGGCTGCCAATAGTGGCTTGAGACAACAGTTACAAGCTGCAGCAACTGAGCATAATTTGCGAGTTATTTTCCCTCCCCTGAAGTTTTGTACCGATAATGCCGCAATGATTGGCTGTGCCGCAACTGACCATTTAAATCAAGGACATACTTCCCCTTTGACTTTGGGAGTGCGATCGCGAATGCCTATCACTAAGGTGATGGAACTTTACTCAGAGGTTGAAGGTTTCAGAGGTTGAAGGTTTCAGAGGTTGAAGGTTTCAGAGGTTGAAGGTTGAAAGTTTCAGAGGTTGAAGGTTTAAGAACCTCTAACCTGTAACCTGCTAACCTGTAACCTGCTAACCTGTAACCTGCTAACCTGCTAACCTGTAACCTGCTAACCTGTAACCTGCTAACTTTTCAAGTTAGTCCAAAAGTACAATCGGGATGACAGGATTTGAACCTGCGACCCCTTCGTCCCGAACGAAGTGCGCTACCAAACTGCGCTACATCCCGATAAAGCCATAATTTAAGATTTCATCTATTTTATCATGCCTTAGGGGCAATCGGCCCCTAGCTTGCTAGGATCAAGATTAAAGTTACGTAACTTAAATTTATATATATATATAGTTGGAGTATAACCAAGAGTGGTAGTTAAACCAGAATGGTTGCGAGTCAAAGCGCCCCAATGGCAGCGTGTCGGCAATATTAAAGAAACCTTAAGAGATTTAGCACTCAATACTGTCTGTGAAGAAGCCTCTTGTCCCAATATCGGAGAGTGCTTCAATGCTGGTACTGCCACCTTTTTAATTATGGGACCAGCCTGCACCCGTGCTTGTCCCTACTGCGATATTGACTTTGAGAAAAAACCCAAAGCTCTTGACTCCACTGAACCCACACGGCTAGCGGAAGCCGTGCAGCGCATGGGTCTAAATCATGTGGTTATTACCTCTGTCAACCGGGATGATTTACCCGATGGTGGAGCTTCCCAGTTTGTACAGTGCATTGAAGCCATTCGCCTGGTCTCACCTGATACCACTATTGAGGTTTTAATCCCAGACTTGTGCGGGAACTGGGATGCCCTCGAAACGATTCTTCAAGCTAAATCCGAAGTCCTCAATCACAATACAGAAACAGTACCCCGAATCTATCGGAAAGTACGGCCTCAAGGGGATTATCAGCGCTCCCTCGAATTACTGATGCGGACGCGAAACTTGGCTCCATCGGTTTACAGCAAATCTGGTATAATGGTAGGTTTAGGAGAAACTGATGCAGAAGTCCGGCAAGTCATGACGGATTTAAGGCAAGTAGACTGCGACATCTTAACTATTGGTCAGTATCTTCAACCCACTCAAAAACACCTAAAAATTTCTGAATTCATAACCCCTAAACAATTTGATAGCTGGAAAGAGTATGGTGAATCCCTCGGTTTCCTACAAGTTGTTTCATCTCCCCTTACCCGCAGTTCCTATCATGCCGAGCAAGTTCGAGAATTAATGCAGCGCTATCCCCGATGAACGGTTGCATGGTTGCAAGAAAATGGAAAGTAACAACTAACAATCATAATGACCAACATCACTATAATCGGAGCAGGTGTTTGGGGTACAGCCCTCAATAGCCTAGCCTCTAAAAACGGTGATCAGGTTTGTTTGTGGTCCCGTCGGAGTCAGACAAAATTAGCAGATGCTATAAAATCTAGCAGTATTATCTTGTCTGCTGTTTCCATGTCGGGGGTAAATGCTGTAGCGCAACAGCTAAAGTGTTTATCAGTATCTTCTGACGTGATCTTGGTCACAGCGACTAAGGGGTTAGATTTGCAAACCACCCGTACTCCCTCTCAAATCTGGCAAGCTGAATTTCCCAACAATCCTGTAGTGGTGCTATCGGGTCCCAATCTTTCCAAAGAAATTAAACAAGAACTCCCAGCCGCTACAGTAGTAGCTAGCACAGATGTAAAAGCAACTGAGATACTACAACAGGTGTTTTCTTCGCCAAATTTCCGGGTTTACACCAATCGAGACCCCCTCGGTGTAGAACTAGGGGGTACCCTGAAAAATGTGATGGCGATCGCATCTGGAACCTGTGATGGTTTACAACTAGGAACAAATGCCAAAGCAGCTTTGCTAACCCGTGGGCTTACAGAAATGATCCGTATTGGTAAAGATTGGGGTGCTAAGGTAGAAACATTTTACGGTTTGTCGGGACTAGGAGATTTACTCGCAACCTGTAGTAGTCGCCTCAGTCGCAATTATCAAGTTGGTTATCAGCTGGCTGTTGGTCAGAAACTTGCAGATATTCTGGCCAACTTGGAGGGAACAGCAGAAGGGGTCAACACTACAAAGGTTGTGATGGAACGAGCTAAGCTCAAAAGAATTTCAGTACCCATTACTTATCAAGTCCATCGATTGCTCCAAGGGGAGATAACCCCCCAAGCGGCTGTTGAAGCTCTAATGCTACGAGATACTAAGCCAGAATGATGGTCTGATCTCGAGTGCGTTCGCGTAGCGTGACCTACGGTCAATCGCGTAGCGGCTCTGTTCGCGTAGGGTGGCCTTTGGCCTTAAGAGTATCGCAATGATCATGAAAAATTTACCAAACCAGCTAGTATCCCTTGCTGCCTGACTGCGAAAGCTCTCCTGCTCCGGAAGCTCCCCTGCTTTCAAACTCATACAAAAAAACTGAGACAAAAAACTGAGACATTTTGCTGTTGTCTATCAGGCATCCTGAAAATATAAAATCTTTAGGGACATGCCACTGCTTGAGATAAAGCGACTACATCAAGACATTGCAAACTTTGGTAATGTTTTATCAAGTTTCGTAATATCAGTGCCAATCTAGCAACATAGCTAGGTGGCACTGATATTTGATTACTCTGGTAATTCGGCAATAATTTGGCAATTTTAAACTATGTGTATGCACTTATTCATAAGTTCGTTGTTTCTTCAAACCCATTCGAGCACAGGATATCCGCAAGTAGCTTCCCTACTGCTTAGTCCTTGATATTAGTCCCTGATACCCATAAATAAAATTTTTTCTTGAATTAGCGAGAATCTTTCTGGAATCCCCATGATGCGCACTGTAGATTAATACAGCTTTTGACCAAGGTCTCTATTTGACTATAGAGTTACTTATACAATAGCTGAAATCAGGAGATCCTGTTCCTTTTGCCATCTATAGACCTTTAGCTGAATGCGGCAAGGTAGGGTGGATAGATCGGGTGAACCGTTAGCTACCAATATTAATAAAGGCTACCAGGGATAACCGGTAAGTCTTGCCGGGAGAAAAAATTAAGTAGCTGTTTCTCCGATCATCATGGGTGGGAATTCTAGTACTAAGTGTGACAAACACAATTCCGTGTTGTCACTGGTTGTAATCGAGAGATCATTATGCCAGCCACTCCTTTCTATGCCGACACAGAATTAGATCACGAGACTTCTGCCTATAGCTTTGAGCTTAATGGCCCAAGGGACGATGGGGAAGGATCAGTGGATGACTTAGTTGATGTGGAGATTGAGGGTGCAGACGCGGCTAGCTTAACTAAAAATAGCACCCGTCGCACCACCGACCTAGTTCGGTTATATCTCCAGGAAATTGGTCGGGTTCGTCTACTGAGGCGAGATGAGGAAGTCTCGGAAGCTCAA
Source organism: Moorena sp. SIO3B2 (assembly GCF_010692525.1). Classification (NCBI taxonomy): domain Bacteria; kingdom Bacillati; phylum Cyanobacteriota; class Cyanophyceae; order Coleofasciculales; family Coleofasciculaceae; genus Moorena; species Moorena sp. SIO3B2. Next base: position 10,726 of record NZ_JAAHHE010000004.1, on the reverse strand, counting down.
AAAGTTCAGCGCTACATGAAACTACTACGGCTGCGCAATAATAAGTCGGCTATATCTGAGGATAAAGTCATGGAGCGCTTTGTCCACCTGATTGAAATCCATGATCGTCTAGCGTCCCAGTTAGGTCACCGTCCTTCCTTGGAACGGTGGGCAACGGCTGCAGGAATTGACGTTTCTCAACTGAAGCCGAGTATGTCAGCTGGAAAACTGCGTTGGGCAGAGTTAGCCGAACTAACATCCAAAGAGCTAGAGCAGGTACAAGCTGAAGGGCTCCAAGCTAAGGAACACATGATCAAAGCTAACCTACGTCTGGTAGTGTCAGTAGCGAAGAAGTATCAAAACCGTGGCTTGGAACTCCTAGACTTAATCCAGGAAGGAACTCTGGGATTAGAGCGAGCGGTTGAGAAATTTGACCCGACCAAAGGCTACCGATTTAGCACCTATGCTTACTGGTGGATCCGTCAAGGAATCACCCGGGCGATCGCTACCCAAAGCCGTACCATTCGCCTGCCAGTTCACATTACTGAGAAGCTCAATAAAATCAAAAAAGCCCAACGGAAGATTTCCCAAGAACGTGGGCGCACAGCAACCATTGACGATATTGCTGTGGAATTAGAAATGACTGCGGCTCAGGTACGAGAAGTATTACTACGAGTACCCCGCTCTGTTTCTTTGGAAATTAAAGTTGGTAAGGAACGAGACACCGAACTAGGAGATTTACTCGAAACTGAGGAAACTTCTCCAGAAGAAGTGTTGATGCGAGAAGCCTTACAACGGGATTTACAGCAACTCCTAGCCGATCTAACCAACCGTGAACGGGATGTGATTCGGATGCGGTTTGGCTTGGGAGATAACCAGCCTTACTCTCTAGCTGAGATTGGTCGCGCTTTGGATTTATCTCGCGAGCGGGTACGCCAAATCGAAGCTAAAGCTTTACAAAAGTTGCGGCAACCCAAGCGCCGTAACCGAGTTCGGGATTACCTGGAAGCTTTGAGCTAATCCCTTGGTGACATATTCCCACACTTTCCGATTAACTTACCGATTAGGGAAGTGTGGGCTTCTTGCCAATCCTATCCTAGCTATCACCCTAGCTATCCCTTGTCCTAGGGTTCTAGTTGTTCAAAATTTATTGAATTTATCAATACCTGAGGGAGCACCCCGATTTATTTATTTGTTAGTAGACTTTTTATTTGTTAGTAGACTTGAGCTTACTTAAAAATAGGCTACCCGGGCATCAAATCCTTGCGATCGCAATTCATGGGAACGACTTTCCGCTTCACTACGGCTAGAAAAAGCTCCAGCATTAAAATAACGGCCTCGATCATCGTCAGATATAATACCACCAGTCAGCTTCATCTGATTTCGCACTTCACTTAGCACATTATCATTAGGAATGGGGATCACCACCACATAGCGATTCTTCTCAGCTTCAGGATTTATATTAATAAGTCCCAATGCTTGCAGGGTTTGTAAATCAGCTATCCCGGTTGGAAGTAGATTATTATTACGTATCTGAAATTTAAACACTGCATCCTCAGTTTCTTCGCCATATCTCCCATCAATAGCACCAGGATTAAACCCTCGAGATCTCAACTCTTCCTGAAGCCGTCTAACCTCTGGGCCGCGATCGCCTGGTCGTAGTTCACTGCGACGAATAGGAGTACCAAATGCTATGGGTTGTTGACTGTTAAAGTCAGCAGGAGGAAGAGGGATCTGATCAGGCGGTAATCCAAACGGTTGTGATTGAGTAACTAAAGCATTAGATAGTTCTGCTCTAGTTTGTGATCCCACAATCCCATCCGCCCTGAGACCATAGTCTGTTTGGAATTCAATCACTGCTTGTTCTGTAACTGGACCAAAGTAACCGGTTGGGTCGGCATTGAAATACCCCAGTTGTCTCAACTGTCGCTGCACTTCCGTAACCGCTGATCCACGAGACCCTCGTCTGAGTCCAGATTGAGTAACATTCCTACGGGATGGTGCTGCTCTGGTTTGTGATGGAAAGAGTTTTGCTCTGGTTCGTGGTCCGACTTCCCCATCAGCAGGAAGCCCCTTTTTTCGTTGGAACCGAATCACAGCATTTTTAGTAATTGAACCAAAATAGCCAGTTGGTTGCCGATTGAAATACCCGAGTTCTCGCAAACGACGCTGAACCTCTGTTACATCAGCTCCCCTACGACCTTCCCGCAGCACCCTTTGGGCTAGGGCTTCTTCTGCCATCCCCACAATGCTAAGTATGGCAATTAGCAACAGTAAATAAATCCGATGGTAAGCAACTAGCTTATACTCCTTGAGCCACTGAAACAATTTTTGAATTGACTCCTTCAAAACTGCAGGAGTATCTGCTAGTTCTTCTTCGCTTAAGGCAAGATGAAGATAGGCAAGGGTCTCCATGATTTTTCCAAGGAAACTGTTACCGTTAGTTTAACAAATGACAGTAGAGCATTGGTAATGTTTCGGACAACATAATCTCAGAAATTTTACGTAATCGGATATTAAAGCATGTAGTTATAGAGCAAGACTCTTATCAAAACAGAGCAATTCTCCTCTCTAACCATAACGCAATAGTTTTAAATCATGAGCACTATTCGTCACTGGAGTACATTTGTCCCCCTCCTAGCTTTAGTCTTGAGCAATTTAGGGGGAGTAGGGGCTAGGGCTACCGTAATTCCGAGCACCAATTCCGCCAACAGCATCCCCTCGGCCAAACCAACCCAAGCTCAGACTCAAGGGAAATTTCAACTGGCTCAGGGATTGATGGGTAAATGTCGCGCCGCTGCTGAGTCAACGTTTATCTACAAACAGCGATCAACCTCTAACCTAATGAGAGCCTTAGAGGCTGATGAACAAGTTATTCTGGCCGAAAACAAGGTTAGCCAAGATGGTTGGATTGCGATCAACTTCCCCATTAGTGGATTTGTCCAAGCCCAAAATCTCAAGTTCTGTCCGCCGGGGATAGGAGGAGTAACCCCTACTCAAACACTATCTCTCTGCCGCCAAGCTGCTAAGTCAATGTTTATCTACAAACAGCCATCAATCGAACCAATCAGAACCTTAGAGCCTAATGAAGAAGTTATTCTGGCCGAAAACAAGGTTAGGAAAAATGGTTGGATCGCGATCAACTCCCCCGTTCCTGGATTTGTCCGAGCCAAAGATCTAAAGTTCTGTCAGGACAGAGTAATAGTACGCTCTAATCCAACACCATCTCTCTGTCGCGAAGTTATATATAAAGGTAATGATGGTATAGCTGTCCGTAGAGGACCGAATATTAACTCTTCTCGACTAGGTCTTGTCTCCTATGGAGTGGAAGTACAACTGATCAACGGTTCCCGTCAAGACCAATTTCGCAAGGACTCCCAAGGGCGCGAGTGGGCAAGAATAACTTATCCTGTTAATGGATGGATGTCTAACGGGTTTCCTGCTACGGGTGATCAGAATCTTGTGGTTTGTTCCAATTAGCCCACCAGAAAACACATAACTAGCAAGTTGTTAATTACTTATCATAGGACTTTTATTTATACTAAGTCAGCCTGATGTAACAAGGCACCAACTAAGCCAGCCATAGCAGTAATTCCTATAGCAATCATTGGGTGTTGACCTTGGCTGACAGCAAAAGAGGTGACAATCCCGGCACCCAAAGCAGCAGTCACAGCAGCACCCAAAAGATCTTTATTGGTATTTTTGTTGTACATAAACGTGTTAGCCAGAAATTAAGTTAACCAGAAATTTAACTTTTTTGATGGTGTTAAAAGTTAGTTTCATCACCCTATCATTCTGGATTCTGGCATTAAAGCTAGATCGGCAATATTGCAATCAAGATTAATATTTAGCTATTTTTCTTAACAAAAACAATACTTGTTAAGTATTGAGTGTTGAGTGTTGCTCGAAACTATTAGTTTATTTTTTTGACATTACCTGCTTTAACCCAACCTTTTTGGTCACTACCAGGCAAGCGTACTCTCTGCCATCGCTTATCATCACTGTATCCGAGGATGATCAGGGTCTGATTGTAGCCAATACCACCTATGCGTTGAGCGTTCAGGCTAGGGGAGTCCCGAAGAATCAACCCCTGTGGCCAGGTAACACTGGCTCGATAAGCACCCGGTTCCAGTTTTGGTAAAGGACTAGGACTAGGAATGGGTTTGGGAGTAGTTGCTGGTTTAGACTGCCCAGATGAACTGGTCGGTTGAGCTTTTGGTGATGGTGACTTCTTGGGTCGCTCCTCAGCAAAAACTGGTTTTTCAGGCTCAACTGCTAGTTTAGTAAAGAAGTAATAAACTGTACCAACAGCAGCACCTGCTAAGATGCCAATGCCGAGAATAAAACCAATGATAAACTGAGCTATCTTGGAAAGATTCATGGGAAAGTATTCAAAGATAAAGGTTGAACGCGATCGCGTGACCGAAAGGTCAAGGTTGAAAGGTTGAAGGTTAACAGGTTGAACGCTGAAGGTTGGAGGTTGTTAGGTTGAAAGGTTGAAGGTTAACAGGTTGAACGCGACGCGCGTGCCTATTGGCCAAGGTTGAACGCGACGCGCGTGCCTATTGGCCAAGGTTAACAGGTTGAACGCGATCGCGTGACCGAAAGGTCAAGGTTAACAGGTTAAAGGTTGAACGCGACGCGCGTGCCTATTGGCCAAGGTTAACAGGTTGTTAGGGTGTTCTAGCAAAAGTTCATGATATAATTTACAATTAATCTAGTTTCAATTAATCTAAATAATCTATAGGGTTTCTGATACTTATTAGGTCAAGTCAATTTTATTAGCGCTACTCCCTACTCCCTACTCCCTACTCCCTACTCCCTACTCCCTACTCCCTACTCCCTACTCCCATTAACCCAGGATGAAGTAGCTCACCCAATTGAGAACTACTACTATATATGATTACTTACTGGAGTTGGCGCTGAATGCGATCATTTAAGGGGCTATTGCGAGAAGCCATGCGAGCTTTTCCGGCAGCTGCCCAATCCTGTAAGAATTGGATTTGCTCTTGGGCTGTGCGTGCTAAGGGGATAATTTGGCTAGCGGCTTCGAGAATATCATCTGTGGTGAAGTCTCGGTTTTGGCTAAAGCCGATGTGCATGGCTTCGATCAGGGTCTGCTCAATTTCTGCCCCAGAAAAATCAGGGGTTTCGTAGGCTAATCGGTCTAAAGCGTAACTATTAAGATTATGAGGTCGCAGCCGGGATAGGTGTAGGTCAAAAATAGCACGACGTTCTTCCTGGTTGGGCAAACCAACAAAAAAGATTTCGTCAAATCGACCCTTACGAAGCATTTCTGGGGGTAAGGCTTGGATATTGTTGGCAGTAGCGACCACAAACACTGGGGATTTTTTCTCAGCTAACCAGCTAATAAAGGTACCAAAGACACGACTGGTTGTGCCAGCATCCCCTTTAGAGGATAAACCAGAGAAGGCTTTGTCAATTTCATCAATCCAGAGGATGCAGGGCGCGAGAGCTTCGGCTAGCTGAATCATCTGCCTAGTACGGGATTCTGATTCCCCTACTAAGCCACCAAATAGACGACCGACATCTAAACGTAGCAGGGGTAGGTGCCAGTGGTTTGCGATCGCTTTTGCAGTTAAGGATTTCCCAGTTCCTTGAATCCCCGCTAATAGTAATCCTCGAGGATGAGGTAACCCGTATTGTCGCGCCTGTTCTGTAAATGCTCCACCCCGTCGCAGTAGCCAGTCTTTAAGGTTGTCTAAGCCACCGATGTCGGAAATTTTTTCTTGGGTTGGGTAGAACTCTAGGATCTGGGTTTGCCTAATGGATTGACGCTTTTCTTCTAAAATTAGTTCCACATCTGAAGGTTGGATGGCATTATTAGAGGCAATCCCACGAGCTAGGACCCGACGAATCCTTTCTAAGGAAAGACCAAGAGCCGACCGCACCAGCTCATCAATGATTTTTTCAGTTAGGGTTTGTCCGGTTGCCCCCAACAAACGTTTCACCTCAGCTTTAATTTCCGATGCGGTTGGTAAGGGGAATTCGAGCACTGTCAGGACTTCGGTTAAATCCGAGGGAACCGACACTTGGGGGGTAACGATAACTATATTCTTAGGCTGGGATTTGAGGGTACGTGCCAGATTTCTGAGTTTACGAGCAACTGATACATCTTCTAAGAATCGGTGAAAATCTCTTAATACAAAGATGGCAGCAGCACTTTCGCCAATTCTATCTACAAATTCTAAGGCTTGTAAGGGGTTGCGGCGTCCAAAGCCGATATCATTAGGGTTTCCCTGGTAACCATCTACAAAATCCCAGATATAGACACCACGATTACCCAAACGTTTAGCTGATTGCTTGATCGCTGTTTCTACTCGCTCTTCTTCTAGAGTGGGAATATATAACAAAGGATAGCGAGCACGTAGCAGAAGCTCAAACTCGTCATTGAAATTCATATAGCAAAGGGAACAGGGAACAGGGAATAGGGAACAGGGAGCAGGGAGTAGCGATGCAGCGCGGTCTTGGGGAGGCAGCGCGGTCTTGGGGGTCCCCCGGAGACGAAACCTTAGACAGTTGAGCCTTTATGGTTGGTAGGTTATGCAAAAAAGGGTTAAAACTTATTGATTAAGGCTCAACTGTCTTACGGTAACTTCAAACCATGAGCGACTGCCGTGGTTCCCCCCATGAGCGACTGCATCAAGACGGGAATATAGCGTCAAAAATTATGACAATTCCTACACGGATTTTTATATAAGAGCCAATTACTCAAACAATAAATACTATAAAAAAATAATTAAACTTTGAACATAGCATTTTTATTTCCAAGAAACTTGGATAACGGCTCTGCTGCTAGTAACTCTCTGACCGATTTCCCCTTCAGCATTATACTACCAGGCAACTCACTATCCAGGAAGTTTTCTCTTCAGGGATTCTAGAGCGCCCCAACGTTGATCCCGTAGTTGATCCCGTAACTGTGCTTCACTGTTATCGTTAATCTGGATACCTATACATTCTTGGTCACACAGCTGCCGTGGCGGAATTGCCAGACATAGTTGTTCGTATAACCAAGTGTCTGGATAAAAATACCCCTGAGCTGGAAGGGTTTCTTGTAAATCATCCCACGTTATCTCCTGCTCTAGGGATTCATCCGAGAGTTGGTCAGCTGAGGAAGCTAACCAAACTAATTCGGATGTATCGATGCTTAGGCGGTGGTTGTACTGTTTTAAGCAGCGGTGACAAGTCAAGGTAATGATCGTTTCTGCTTGAGCACAGACCTCCAGGTAATTGCCTTGATGAGCCACTTGCACTTGACCTCGAACTGGGGTCAGTGTCGGTAAATCCACCAAGAATTGATTGACCGGAGTTACTTCTCTTTGCTCTGGTAATTTGAGCAACTCAGGAATATATATAGCCTCCATAATGCTTATCCTTTGCAGTTGACTGTTAAGCGTTGATGGTTAACCTTGAGCTTCTCAAACACTCATAGGACTTACCCATTTGCCCCCTAAATCCCCCGAGCGAGCAATCCCTCGCTCGGGGGACTTTGACATCATTACCCCCCAATATTGGGGGGCTAGGGGGGCTAAATCCACTTAAGCGCGTAAGTCCTGACTCAGCAAAAAGCGACCATTTATAGACTTAAATTGTTATATAGAGTTAATGCATTATGTTAGCCAGGTGGTGGGAATAATCCCAAGTACAATCAGCCGTGAGAGGGTGAAAATCCTGAATCTGTCAATACCTGCGACGCACCACCAGTCGTCGGTCTGGCTCTTGCCCTCGACTCAGAGTTTCTAGATCCTCAAAAGCCTTGAATAGGGTATGGACTTGACGCCGCTCTGCTGCCGATAGGGATTTCAATTCAAATTCTTTCCCGGTCTGACGGACTTTCATCGCAGCGTGTTCAGCGATCGCTTGAAGTTCCACTTGCCGTCTGGCTCGATAGCTATCTATATCGATGACGTAAACGGCTTGTTCCTGCTCATCATGACCCAAGTTAAGGAGGGAATTTGCTAAGTACTGGATAGAATCGATAACTTCCCCTTCCCGACCAATTAAAGTTTGAGTGTCTTTCGAGGTCAGTTGACTATTATCGATTGTCAACCAGTAGCTGGGTCGCTCTCCTAGAGGAGCTTCACCATCAGCTACCTCTATACTGGCGGGCAATCGAGATAATCGCAGGAGTTCTTCTAACCACTCTTTACCACGCTCCTGATGTTGATTTATCATACTAACTTGATGCTAACTTGATGCCTTTTTCTTTGAACGCTTGGGCTCAAAAGGTAATGCCTCTCGACCCTCTCCAGACTTAGCTGCTTGTCTTTTTGCCTCTTTTTCCTGCTGCTCAACTATTTCTTGCAAATTCTCTGGCAGAGGTTCTCTCGATAGAATGAAAGTCTGGATAGTTTGAAATATATTAGCTACAACAATATACATCAATACCCCAGCTGGCAGGGGAAAGAATAAGAACATGCCAGAAAACAATACTGGAGTAATCTGATTCACTGCCTTTTGCTGGTCACCGGCTTGCCCGGAACCTGCACCTGAACCAGACAACAGCTGGTTGACGTACAAACTGATCCCAAAGAAGAGAATCATCCCTACGATATCCCAGTGGATAGTGCCATCGTCATCAAAAGCACCCACTCTTCCTAAAGCATCAATAAATAGAAAGCCTTTGTTTGCAGCTATTCCCGGTAAGGTTCCCTGAAGCTTTACCTCTCCAGGCATCAGGGCTTCTAGTGTACCGTCCTCAAGAATACGTAAGCGGTCCTCTCCGTTGACTATTTGCCAAGTGGGACTGATATCGGTTTCTGGATGCTGAGCAATTAGTTGGTTTAAGGGTTGACCTTCAACAGTTTGAAACTCTACTCTGGTTTTTTCCCCAACTACCAGCTTATTTCCTGCCGGAAGTAGGGCGATGACTGGTTCATGTAAGCCATCGGTAATGTAAATATTTTGGGGTTTGGTGGTAAAGACTTTAGGCTGGATATATTCCAGCTGTTCTTGGGGAAAAATTTGTAAGTTGACGTCGTAGTTAATGTTTGCAAAAGGTGATCCCCGCAAGGTCGCAAATAGGGCAAACAGAACCGGCATTTGTACCAACAGTGGCAAACAACCGGCTAGGGGGTTGCCAAACTTTTGGAACAGCTTACTCATTTCTTCCTGCTGTTTAGCCGGGTCATCCTTGTAGCGCTCTTTTATTGCTTCTTGCTCCTTCTTCATCAGGGGTTGGGTGACTTTCATGCGCCTCATGTTGCGAATGGAGCCAGCATTAAGAGGGAAGAGGGCAAAGCGAATTACCAGGGTCAAGGCTATTATGGCTAAACCATAGCTAGGCACAATCCCGTAAAAGAAATCCAGGATTGGCAGCATGATGTTGTTGGAGATAAATCCGATACCAAAGTCCATTCGTTTGACGTTAACCTAGGCGCTATTGTAAAGTTTTCTGTGTCTAATGTAACTAATCTCCGTCCCTATGCGGTTCGGGTTTCCGACATTTATCAGGTAGATCTAATTACATCAAGCAGTTTAGCCGATTTAGGTGGCCAGATGTAGGAAAGGGAAGACTAGATCAGGGCAAGTGACCGATGTCAAGGTTTTCTTTTCAATGTTCTGTCTACATCATTTTGATGGCACTAACCGCTTTGCCTGTTTTGTCTGCTGCTCGTTCGGCAATGTAGTCGTAAATTTCTCTAAAGCGGGGTATTGCCCGCATTTCCAAACGGCTACCATCTTTTAGGGTAACGACAATATCTCCCCAAGTTCCTATACCACGGGGAACTGTGGCAATCTTTGAAACTTCAGAATAGATCACATCTGAGCGATCGCGTCCCCGCCAACCCCCAGTTATTGATATCCGGCGGCTGGTAATCCGATACCGTAGCCATAGAGCCCGGACAATAGCAGCTACGGTTAGAGGTATGAATATAATCGTAAATGCCAACAATATGCTAATGATCAGATCTCCCCGGTGAGGACCACCCTCATAAAATACATCTTCTCTAATGCCCATCCAACACCTCTGCTTTTACCAACAACTTTTCTAATTCTCTCAAAAGTTGTGCATATTCGCACTCTCTGGCTTCTGGTTTTACTATAAATACTAGTTTCCAACCGGGGGATAGGCGTGGTAATAATTGCCTGAGGGCGGATCGAATTTGCCGCTTAATCCGATTTCTAACAACTGCTTTCTTACTGACTTTTTGGCTGATGGAGATGCCAAGACGAGAGGGAGGGGGATTGTCTGGTAGGGATTTTTCTGGCGCAATGGTTTCTTTGGCAATCGGGGCAATAGTACTCTGTTGTAAACCCCGTAATGTTAGGTAACGCCCTGAACGACGAATACCCCAGCGATAAACTGTCTTAAAATCTCGCCAGTGCTTAAGTCGATTGGCTTGAGGCAATCCCAATACTTAACTTTAATCCTTGATTTTGTCAATTCCTTGAGCAGGATAAAGGCAGAAGAGCCACGGGAAATGGCTGTTTCTTAACCTTTTACCTTTCACTTGCAGCAGGTCGGCATCAATGCTTAGATGACTAGACCGAGAGACGACGCCGTCCCTTGCTTCTGCGAGCTCTAATCACATTGCGACCATCTTTGGTGCGCATCCGGGCACGAAAACCGGATTTTCTTTTTTGCTTACGGTTGGTCCCGCCTAGAGTGCGTTGAGTCATGGGTTTGCTGGAGGAATACTATGTACGAATACTATAAAGGATTGATTGCCAACTATAGCTGATTGTTGATCATACCATGTCAAGGGGTGATCTATCAAGGCAA
>NZ_JAAHHE010000399.1:0-5314 GCF_010692525.1 Moorena sp. SIO3B2 | reverse complement strand
AAATCGTTCTTGCATTTTACTCAACCTTTAAGTGCAATAATGTTAATCAATTTAATTTTGATGATACAAAGCATATTGTCTGGTAAGTTGAGAGCAAGGACGGTTTTTGGATCTGCATACTAGAGTACCGGTTAACATGGAGTAAATAGTAGCAAAATCCTGTAAAACCTTAACTTATTCAGCTCTTCGGTAACCGCGCCTAGTAGCATTAAAGACATTATCTTGATCATGACCGGGTGTAATAGGGTAAGAACCTTTGGGTCAGAAGTGTTGAATTCAGTAATAAACGTTACCCGAAATCGCTGATGTCTCTTTATCGTTGTTGTTAAGCGACTGCATCAAGACACAGAGCAGGAATTAGTGGCGTTTAATCGACTTTGAAGATGAGTCTGGTAAAATTGAGGTAACATTTTTCAATATAATGGTCTTATTGACAATCGAGACCGTTCTTTTTTTACCAAAAGTTGCTCTAATTCTCAAGCCATAAGGCTTGTAGCTGGGTTGTCACCCCCTCAGGATATTAATGCTGCAAAAAACATAGAGAAGGTCGGCATGGGGCATCGGCACGACCATAAACGGACAAGGAAGGATGGTAAGACATGCTTTGGCAGCACAACCCGATGATCTGTCAAGAATCACCGTCCTTATAGGGCGGTGAGTAGATCAACTGATATCCTTCTGCCAGTGCTTCCTTCAGCAATTGCTTCTGGCTAGGGGCATGCAAGTGTGTCCGAATGGTAACGACGGGGAGTTTTGCAGTCTTCTTGGTACCACGAGATTGTCCAAATCCTTTTTTCATTATGATAATGATACTTTACTGTAAAGTGACGACAAAAAATGATTAAAAAGTCGATACACCCTGATTAGGTCTAGCGTTCGTGACCAAAGGCTTTAGCTGCCTTGCTTTCTAGAATTTCCGCCAAAAGATTTACTAGCTGCTGACACGCCGTCACATATCGCGCCTTAACCTTTGCAATCAAAGCCGTGAGGTCCATCGTGGGACTGTGTGCAAAGACCACTTGGATTATCATGGCCTCCAGGTCGGGAAATGCGATCGCACGCAGAGCGTGACCATTCGCGTAGCGTGACAAGGCCAAAGTCAATCGGATAGGGGCTCCAAGCTCCCATCGCAGATCGTTATCCACAAAATTAATTAATTAATTGTTGGGGACACAGGATTTTTTCCCACTCCCGACTCCCAATTCCCTCGGTGCGCTTACAGTCGTCGAATTAAATTCGCCACGGGTCGCACCCTCCCGACCCAAATCTAAAAAACCTACCCCTGTGAGCAAGCAGTTCTCTATCCCGCCACAGTGGAGTTCTGGGCTTAATGTGTTCTACTAGAATCCCCAGCACCTAGTCTATCGCAGTCTGTTGAAAAACAATAGCATCAGTATCTATACTGAAACCGATTTCCGTGATGAGTCAGGCACAATCATATTGTTTTCCCCTTGGCTTCAGGGTGAGCCAAGGGGAAGGTTTGAATTGATCAGACTCAATCCCCCGGAATCCTCAAAATTCCGGGGACATCAATGACTTTACCAAGCAGATTGGTTGTGAATATCGAAGATAATAATCTCACCTTGGTTATCTTGATAGGCGCTGCCCTTCGCATCATTGTTAACCAGTTGCACGAAGTCGCCAGGCTCCACAAAGAAACTCCGCTGAATAGAGTAGCAGCCATAAGGAATTGGTTCACCGTTGATCAGGTAGGATAACTCAGCGCCCTTGCAGCTAGGATTCGCGAAATTATCATAAACAGGACCATCAGGGTTACCCTCAGGACCTACCAATGTGTTGTAGGGCTCGGCAGAGCCGTAATTCCACAGACCATCTGCATAGTCAACAACAAATTCCATACGCTCGCCACAGTCATTTACCCAGAAGGCACCATCAGGGTCACTCGCCTGCAGCTCAGTGCCATATGCTCGGTCACCACAGGGCATGTCGATGGGAACTGCAGCCAAAGCAGGAGTTTGAAGGGTGCAAAACAGTGAAATCACTGCTGCAAATAGGGCAACCAATTTGGTCAATTTCAGTCGGGAAAATTTCAGTCGGGAAAACATAATATGATTCGTTTCCTTTTTTGATTTTTGTTTGATGATATCAATTTAACTAAAATGGATTTATTTTTAAACTAATAAACCTCATGTAAAACCTCATGTAAAACCTCATGTAAAACCTCATGTAAAATCTCATAAAACTCATAAAACTCATGTAAAACCTCATAAAACTCATGTAAAACCTCATGTAAAACCTCATGTAAAACCTCATAAAACTCATGTAAAACCTCATATAATACCAAAATTGGTATAAAACCTCATGTAAAACCTCATATAATACCCAATTTGGTATAAATGGTAACTGACAAAAATATAATTTGATGAATACAACATTAAACGTATTAAAATAAAGGCTGTTTCAGCTCCAAAATCCCCAAAAATCAAAGGTTTCAGAATTCAAACCCCTCTCAACTAGTTACCTACAATGCTACCTTTGGCATAAGTCAGTAAACCAAGTACTTTAGCGCTTGTCCCTAGCTGCGGCTGGGTTTTTTTCATTGCTACCACTACCTTACTTTTGTCCCTCACTAGATTAGTAAAATACTAGTTAACTATAATGTTTGTCGCTGAAGGGGTGACAAGGGAGCTAGAAGGTAGACTGAATCAATCTCATGGCTCTTTGACCCCTCTGAAAAAAGGGGAGTTTATTGAATTTAGTTCTCATTAATTGAATAGCTAAAACGTAACCGTTCAGGGGGGAGTAGAAGTGGGATAGCCAAAAATTGCCACCAAACTATGGTAATCTCAGAAGCATGAAGGAAAATTGCTCCGCCTACTTTCAGAGGAAAAATAGACTTCGCGGCAGTTGTCAGGCAAAAGGCTTGCATAAACAAAAATCGAAAACTACTTCTGCCCTATGGGTGCATCTCATTAAAGCTATTTGACCCGGTGGTGCGTTACGGGACGGGCTTTCCCAACCAGGCGCGAAGAGGTTGAACATGAGGGCAAGCCCGCCCCTAACGCACCCTACGCAACTGCTCCCTGCTCCCTGCTCCCTGCCTAAATTTGAAAATAATCCTTGACCAATCGGTTTAAGTTGTGTTAGTCTTAATTTATGGTCATCAATCAAACAGGTTTCCAATGACTCGTGGTCCCCAAAAGCAATTCGATCCTGAAGTCGCCTTAACCAAGGCTATGGAAGTGTTTTGGACCCATGGCTATGAAGCCGCCAGCCTATCGGAGTTGCTGACAACTATGGGGATTGGCAAAAAAAGCTTGTATGACACCTTTGGTAACAAGCAATCGCTATTCCTCAAAGCGTTAGAGCACTATGCTCAGACAACGATTCGGGACATGCGCGATCGCTTATCTGCGGATGGCTCGCCTTTGGGAAACCTGACCCAATTGCTTCTGGAATTGCAGGAGATGCACAGCCAACCAGGTAGCTGTGGCTGTATGCTCGGCACCAATATTGCCGATTTCAATACAGAGGATGAAGCAGTGGCCAAAGTCATGCGGGGGTATCTGCGGCAGGTAGAAGACATTTTCTGTACTACCCTTACCCGTGCCCAAGTGGCGGGGGAAGTAAGGTCTACCGTGAATCCTCGGGATCTGGCTCGTTTACTGTTGTGTACAACACAGGGTATGGCGTTGCTGGGTCGGGTGATGAATGACGATACCACACTAGAGGGAACGGTGCAAGCGGCATTGTGCTTTCTCAAGGGTAACTAATTTTTTTTGGTCTAACTTAGACCAAATGGTCAATGTTTTGATATTTGATTTGAGGTATTAGTATGACACGCTTAGCTAACAAGACTGCAGTGATCACCGGTGGTTCTACTGGAATTGGTTTTGAAACCGCAAAGCAGTTTATCGCCCAAGGGGCACGAGTGATTATTACTGGACAAAACGAAACGCGACTGAATGCAGCAGCGGATGCTTTGGGGGAAAATGCTATCCCTGTTAAAGCTGATGTGCGTTCGCGTAGCGTGGCCTTTTGGCCATCGCTTACAGATCTAGATCATCTCACCGCCCAAGTAGAAGCGACTTTTGGCACACTCGATATCCTATTTGCTAATGCTGGGATTGGTTACTTTGCTCCTATCGAACAGGTAGATGAAGCCTTTTACGATAACCAATTCGACATCAATGTCAAAGGAGTCTTTTTTACAGTTCAGAAATTAGTGGGCTTGTTGAATGAAGGAGCCAGCATTATTTTGAATGCCTCAGCGGTAAACGAGAAAGGAGTGCCGATGGGCAGTCTTTACTTTGCCACCAAAGCTGCTGTTCGCTCTTTTGCTCGTTCCCTAGCTGCTGAACTGGCTCCCCGCCAAATTCGCGTCAATGCCGTCAGCCCTGGTATCGTTCGCACTAACTTTGAGAGCAAACTCGGCCTGCCGGATGGCGCGTTTGAAGGGTTCATGGAAGCTGTCAAGGAAGCCGCGCCCCTCCATGGCCTTTGGGCCACGCTACGCGAACGAGAAGGAAAACCGGAGGAAATTGCCCAAGCAGTAGTTTTTCTGGCTAGCAACGAGTCTTCTTATGTGACGGCGGTTGACCTAGTCGTAGACGGTGGATATATGAACGTTTAATAGTCTGGGGCGGTCTACAGCGAAAGCGCGTTAGTGCGATGCTCCAAAAGAGCCGCTTCGCGAACGCCCTCTATTGATTGATTCCAACTTTACTATAGCGCTGTCCGCAGCGCTATAACTGTAACATCAGCTGATTTTAGGCCGACATTATCGGTCTTGGAGAATTTTGGTGAAACAGAGTGGAGTGCGCAACGGATTTGTGCTGGGTGGGACCCTTGCTTATGCTTGTGGATGCGATCGCGCAGCGTCGGGCTTTGCCCGAATCGCATTAACACAGTGGACTGCGCAACGGATTTGCGGTAAGTGGGACCCTTGAGTAAGCTTGTAGATGCGATGCTCCAAAAGAGCCGCTTCGCGAACGCATTAACCGAGTGGATTGCGCAACGGATTCTGTGAGTGGGACTGACAGTAAGGTTATTGTAGATGCGATGCTCCAAAAGAGCCGCTTCGCGAACGCCCTTTGAGCTAAGATACATACAAAAGATAATTTGTCAAAAAAAATTTCATAGATTTACCCTGGCCAATTATTAGCGGAATCCGCCACTATAACAAGGGGGAGAAATTTTCTCACTTTTCGCCCTTTGACTTTCATCACATAACCTAGAAAAAGATGGAAAACCCTCAAAGTAACATGGCTAATGAATCATTACCAACAGCAGAAGAAGACGCTCCATCCATTAGTGGTTTATACGAACTCGCCATCGGTGCAACAGCAGAGGA
>NZ_JAAHHE010000398.1:0-5321 GCF_010692525.1 Moorena sp. SIO3B2 | reverse complement strand
GTCAGGCTGGCTCTTCCCGTGGATTTGAATGTCCACGGTTTCATTGTAACATAAAAATCTTAATATTATAGCATATTTTAAAAACTTTTGTAACAAATTATTGAAAGAGTCGGCAGAGGTACAGTTTTATAGCGCTACGCGCAATGGCATTGGCAAGAGGCAAGAGGCAAGAGGCAAGAGGCAAAGGTGCGCTACGCGCAAGCCCTGGGAGTCGGTAAAAGCGGGAAATGGGGAGAATTATCCCGGAAATTATTGTGTATTTTGATACATATTTTAAGGATTTTATACGTAATCAAAGTACATACTTGCTCCTTTGTAAAAAACCTACCCTTGTAAGTGGAGCACAACCAGGCGATCGCTAAACTCGGTGGTCGTATTTACTATGATTAAAGGAATTTTTCAAAACGTCCTGATATTGACTCAGAAGTAGCGAAGCTTTTTGCAGCTGGTGGATTCATTGGACAAGAGTAATAAGGAGTATTGATGGAATTTTTATCTCATATGTTTAGGAGGTTTGATATACCTTGCTAAATTTTAAAAATTCTGTTAATATACCGCAATGGCGAGAATATAGTATCTTAATTATTTTAAATTTTTCCTGGTAATTATATATAAATTGTGTATTTAAAGTATACGCATACAAGCACACTTATAATTGAAAATATATGGAATTATGTAAGATAACAAGGGGTGCATCTCATTTTTGCTGTTTGACACAGCGTTACGGGGCGGGTCCTCCAAACCCTGGCTACGAGGCGGAAAATGAGGCTCCCCTAACGCACCCTACGCAACTTTTTTACAAAAATGAGATGCAGCCGATAACAAGTATCACTATATCCAAGTTATTCTAATAGGATAGCTTAACTTGAATCACAAATCACAGTAATCAAAAAGTTTTTAATACAAAATTATAATATTGTTGATAAATCTGTATATCCCTATGTTCTAATAATGGCTTTAAGTGGAATACAATATGTATTGTTTTGTATTTATGATGAATTAACTGCCATAAATCATATAAAAATACTATAAATATATAATAAAGATACACGATTAGGAGAAAGGGTTGAACATATCCTTGATAATTACCAGCTGAATAACAAGAGATTTCGTTCAAACCTGAATCAATCATTAATTCCATCATTAATGTACTTATTTTTTAATATAATTGGTGTTTGGTTTAATGTGATTTTTAAAAATTAGTCTAAAATATTTACCATGATGTACTATGGGTTTACCCTAGTTGGCATTAAAGCATCAAAAAAAGCGATTGGCCGTAGGCCACGCTACGCGATGAAGCGAAGCTTCCGCTAAGAGCGATCGCATCAAAGACAAGTAATTAATTACGATCGCTGTTAATTTGGGAAAATTTGCTAGATGAAGCTCCCCCACCTTGTTTTCACAGAGGTGGGGGTGTCCTATGCTAACTTGGAACTACCACTAGTCCATAAGTCACAAAGGCTAGCCCAGCTTCTAGGCGGACGTCCAGAATTTTTACTGGAACGCCCCTCCTCGTCATTTCTGCGAGTGAGTTTAAACACGCCTCTGGCACCGATATTGTAAGCTCCGTTTAAATCTGCGTTAAACTGCTTGCCTGAAGGGAAAGTAGCCAGAGAGTAGTTTTTTGAATGCCGCTTTACCGTACCAGAACCATCAAAAGCTAGCTTGGAAGTATAGGCTGCGATTACATCTATTACTTTTCCGCCTAACTCTACCCATTTCATTTCCGTAAAATCGCGAATCTTTGCTTTAAGCCATCCGTGAAATCTTTGTCTGAGATTAGACCTTTTTCGGCCACCTTTAGGTTTCCACCCTTTAAGATTTTCAAAAACAATGGCTTCTGAATTATAATTTTCCGCAATCTCTACAATTCGCTTGGAAACAACATGGCTAATTTGGTTATTGATTCTTCGGCATTTTTGATAAATGTTAGAACAAAACCCTTTATGCAGTTTTCCGCCCCTACCCATTGTCTTAGAGGCTTTTTTTGATACGGTTCTTAATCGTTTGTCTCTACGGTCTATGTCTCTTCCAAGGTGAATAAAGTCACGATGGATTACAGTGCCGTCATTTCTTACTACTGCCACAGTGGCAGTAGTGTTTATCCCCAAGTCAACAGCAGTTACATTCCTCTCTGGATTTCTTTTGTCTGGCTTGCAACAGAATGGCACTGAAAGGTGACAACCTTTGTCACCCAATATCAAAGAAGGAGACATCATCTTGTTAGCCGCTACCTGATGCCTTTGCCTTAAACCTGTTATTTGAACCCTAGTCCAGACCCACTTCTTTCTCTCAAAAACCTTGATTTCTACTTGGTCAAAGCCGTGTAGCTTATAGCATTGACCTTTGTATAAAGTAGGGTAACATCCTGCTTTTGCATTAAGCCGAGGAGGCTTGCTGATTTTCTTTTTTCTATTACCTCTTTGCCAGTTTTGGTACCTGGTAACAAAACTGGATACTTGCCCTGCCGCAAAGGAAATAGCAGCCCGACGGTAATAGCTAGGGAATTTATAGAAACTGTTTTTAAATTGGGGATATTTTACGCTAGGGCGTTTAGCAGTTTGGTGCATCAACTTTTCTACAGCAGGAGTTAGCTGCTCCGCTGTGAGACTGCCCAGTTCTCCCCAATGAGTATAGATAATTCCCACCAAGTACCGGCAAGCACGACGATAGACTCTTACCGTTTCGCCTAGCAGTGCTTTCTGCTCAGCTGTTGGGTTAAGAGTCCATTTGTCTGTGCGAATTACCTTACCTGGTGTTTTGATCTGTTCCTTTGCTACTATATATCTAGTATATGTGGATATTCTAGATATGTCAACCCCAGACAGCAACAAAAAGAAAAGAATGAGAGGTGTCCCCGTTCATTACAACGAGCTTAAAAAAACACACAATATTATGCTTACAGATACTGTGTGGAAGTGGCTGCAATCTTCTGCAAAAGAATCAGGTACTAGTGTTGGAGAGTTTATAGAGCGTTGGGGAAGAAGTCAAATATCCTAGCGCTCCTTAACCCCCACCTGAACTAGGTGGGGGAATGCGTCGCGAAATTGTTCAAAAATCAGAAATGCTCGTCTTCGGTGTTTGGAACTGCCCAAGGGTTGATGCCATGTTCCCGGAGCTGGCGATCATACTCATCCTGGTAAGATTGCTGGACATCATACTCTTCCCAGGACTGCCGCAACTCCAGTTCCTGCTGTGCGATGGTTTCGTTGGCTGCATTCAACCTTTCTTCTAGTTCCTGCACGTAAGCATCTATTCGTTGACCTCGTTCTTCCATTGTCGCCGTGTCACCAAAAGCATGACGAAAATGATCCTCTAGAGAATCCAAGGCTAGTACACTAAGGATATTGTATGCTTCCTTGTTACCCCTGTAAGAACGGTAATTCCAATAAATGATTACTATTTTCAGTGGCAATCCATTAATCCTGGGTTGTCCAATTAATTGAGTTGAATCTTCTACTTCAAAAGTCTGACTCGTAAACCCCTCTCCCCATATGGTTTTGAAGGCTTTTGAGCGCAAAAAATCTGACACGTTTTGCTTGTTCTCTCCAACGGTTTCCGCTGTCTGGGTTTGAGACATTACGTACATGCCTTTCTTAGTCTTGAAGCCATCAAATTTTTTAAAAGTCCCGATCTGGATTATTGCGTGCGTAACGTATTCTTTCATGGTTAAGATCTAAGTGATTTACTGCAAATCATTTACTTCAGCGATCGCACTTCCCTGTCTAAAAAGGTGCGGTCGCTTTGCATGTCGTCATTGTATTGTAGTCTTTTACTGCCGTCAATGAAAAATCATCGCCATCAAAGTCGGATTGAAAACCAACCTGACTTTCCATTGCCCCACTATCTATCAGCGTTACTATTTGCTATTGTTAATAACACACAAAATTTGTTATAACCACGGCAAATTATTTATTACCACATAAATACATAGCTACAAACACATTAACTACAGATTTAACTTATAAGTCAACAAATTAACATAATTAAAAACAAAAAACTGGTCTACTTCCCTTAAGCTATATTAACAGAAATAAGATGACTTTTATTTATTTTTTATAACTGACAGAAAAGATCACAAAAAATCAAAGGTCATCACCTGGACTCCTTAGGGGAGTTGAATAACCATGCAAGTATACGACCTTGGATAAAGCTGGCGATGGGAATAATTAAAATTATGAGTTTTACTGCCATCTCTTGAGTTATATTGTAGTAGTAGCCAGAAGGCTGATTGTAGTTCTTAAAAATGTTAGCATAATAATGAGCAAAAATCTCCATTATCCAACTATAGAATGCAGTCCAAACTAAGCTGTTAAGAACAATCCACCAAATTACCCGAGTTGTATGCATAAAAAGAGCTACCGATTGGAAGAAAGATAACACTACCCAACCAATTAGGGTCGCAAAAATAGATGCTGTCCAGGTCATGGGTAATCCACTTGGATTCACTAGCAATGTATATTGAGGTCCTATGTACCAACCACAGACAAAAACTATGGTTGGTATGGCAACGTAGACCCCTAACGCAGTCACCACAACCCATATCCAAGCGTCGGAAATGTAACGTCGCAGAACAACCCATTGTGCGATCGCTGGCCAAAACGGTATAAGCATGTACAAAAGCAGATACAGCAGATACAAAACCAGATCATAAAGATTTCCATATAGCGATAAAAGCGATAAAAGCGATAAAAGCGATAAAAGCGATAAACATGACGCAATAGTAATTATCAGACCCGTGGTTGTTGCTATCGTCCACTCGATTATAAATCCCAGACTAGGTGTTCGTTTAAGCATTGGATTCTAAATTCTCTGTTCCCAACTTTAGGATGATGTCTTTGGCAAATTTAAATTAAGGTTGATTTCCCAAATCGATATAATCATACTACGATCGCGGTTCACAAATATCTAGGGAACAGGAATTTTTAACAAGGAATTTATCCCCATCACAAAACTACTTCTAGGAATGTGCTGATCAAGAATGGTTATTGTTGTGGCTTCATCGTAATCATTCATTTGTAATCCATACTTGACATAGCAAATCCCATTCAGGACTTCCGAACATCTGAATCCCCAGGAGTATTACTTACATCGGGCAAACCAAGTTTTTCGACTGTTCTTTTTCCTTAGTTAACGGCTGATAGGTCTTGTGAGCATACGGGTCATATCCCTCAAAACCTGAATAAGTCATCTCACACAATAACCGAGACTTGAGCGGAGAAGGAGGTAAATTTACCGTAAGCATTCAGCAGTCAGCCGTCAGCCGTCAGCCGTCAGCCATTCGCTACGCGAACAGTAGTGTGGCCATAAGCCATAAGCCA
>NZ_JAAHHE010000397.1:0-5335 GCF_010692525.1 Moorena sp. SIO3B2 | reverse complement strand
AAGACATTGTTAAAGAGCAAAACTTTGTCCCCCTCGAAGAATGAAGAATGAAGAATGAAGAATGAAGAATGAAGAATGAAGAATGAAGAATGAAGAATGAAGAATGAAGAATGAAGAATTATACCTTTGCTCCTTACCAATTCCCAATTCTAAATTCCCAATTCTAAATTCCCAATTCTAAATTCCCAATTCTAAATTCCCAATTCTAAATTCCCAATTCTAAATTCTAAATTCTAAATTCTAAATTCTAAATTCCCAATTCTAAATTCTAAATTCTAAATTCCCAATTCTAAATGCTCAATTTTTTTCGGAGTGATACTCTCCTGATCTCGATCCTACAAGGCTGTGCTGTGGTGGCTGGTGCTATCGTGGTGCTGATTCTTGTGTTCCTAATCACGGAAGCCCTGCCAGTATTGGGACAAGTGGGATTACTCCCCTTTTTTACCGATCCATCCTGGCATCCTGCGGAGAGTCTTTACAACTTCACCCCCATGCTTTGGGGTACCCTATTCGTCACGGCTGGGGCGATGGTAGTAGCCACACCCCTGGGCATTCTATCTGCAGTCTTTTGTCAGTATTACGCGCCTTCATCCATTGCTGGACTTTATCGACGGCTAATTGAATTGTTGGCAGGGATGCCCTCAGTTGTTTACGGATTCTGGGGTTTGGTGGAGCTAGTTCCCCTAATTGGACGCTTCCAACCACCAGGAGCCAGTCTTCTAGCTGGAATTGCGATTCTGACCCTGATGATTTTGCCAACTATTGCTCTGACCGCAGACGCTAGCTTTGCCAAAGTCGCTCCAGAATACCTACAGGGAGCAGCGGCTCTGGGACTATCCCGCTGGGCAACAGTCAGAGGTGTTGTGTTTCCGGCTGCTAAGTCGGGGCTGTTTACTGGCTTGATTTTAGGAACAGGACGGGCGATTGGAGAAACTATGGCGGTGCTGATGGTGTGTGGCAATGTGGTGCAAATTCCCAAAAGCTTATTTGAGCCGATGCGAACTCTTACTGCCAATATCGCCTTGGAAATGGCTTACGCTATGGGCAATCACCGCTCAGCACTTTTTGTCAGTGGCTTGCTGCTGATGGCAATAATTTTGGTACTGGTAGCAATTGCAGAAATGATCAGCAAGGAAGGAATCTATGAGTAAGAATCCTCTGATATCATGTCCGGTTGAATACTTACACTCTAGCCGAATCGAAGGCAGAAGGCAGAAGGCAGAAGGCAGAAGTAAAGGAGTAAGGTTTTATCGGAGAAGGTTTTTGATCACTAATTATCCGGAGATGATATGAAAACCAAGCCACAACCGACAACCAACAACCTGCAACCTGCAACCGACAACCTGCAACCTGCAACCGACAACTTCCAAGTTTCAACAGTGATGATTTGGGCGATCGCACTGTTCGTAACTGCTGTATTCCTCTGGATTTTGAGTGATATCGTCTGGCACGGTGTCGGACAAATTAACTGGGAATTCC
The DNA here is from genome assembly GCF_010692525.1 of Moorena sp. SIO3B2. NCBI lineage: Bacteria > Bacillati > Cyanobacteriota > Cyanophyceae > Coleofasciculales > Coleofasciculaceae > Moorena > Moorena sp. SIO3B2. Next base: position 3,856 of record NZ_JAAHHE010000397.1, on the reverse strand, counting down.
TGACTACTGCACCAAAGAATGCTGGACGGGAAGGAGGGATTGGTCCAATTCTGGTTTCCACTGTCCTAATTTTGGGTGTATGTATGACCGTTTCTATTCCGATTGGAGTAGGCACAGCAATACTGCTAGCTGAGTTCACAGATACTAAGAGTATTTTCGGGCGTCTGGTTCGTCGTAGCTTAGATGTGCTAGCAGGGGTACCGTCGATTGTGTTTGGACTATTTGGCAATGCCTTTTTCTGCAAAACCCTAGGGCTAGGCTTTTCGATTTTATCTGGGGGGTTGACATTAGCCTGTATGGTGTTGCCAATCCTAATTCGATCAACAGAGGAAGGGTTTCGCGCCGTTACTGATGATTATCGGCTTTCTGCCACTGCCCTTGGTTTATCCCGCACTACCACTCTCTGGAATTTGCTGTTACCAGCGGCAGCACCGGGAGTAGTGGTGGGATTAGTGTTAGGGATAGGGCGAGCGATCGCTGAAACCGCAGCACTGATCTTTACTAGTGGTTATGTGGATCGGATGCCAGAGTCTTTGCTGGATTCTGGGCGATCGCTCTCGATTCATATTTTTGATTTGTCGATGAATGTAACAGGGGGAAATGCTAATGCTTACGCCTCAGCTTTAGTGTTGCTAGTGTTGTTGTTGCTGATTAATGGTACAGCAGCATGGATGACTGAGTATTGGTTGCATCGGAGGGTGGAGTCTGTTTGTAAGCAATCAGCAATCAGCAATCAGCAATCAGCTTTTTGAATAAAATAAGCTGATTGCTGACGGCTTACCTAATTACTAATTAACAATTATAGCGTTTCTCGTAGCTATGAGGTACACATTATTTTTGCCCTCTTCCCACTTCCGACTTCCCTCTTACCTGCTCCGTTCGCGTAGCGTGGCCTAAGGCCTCAGTCCCTGCTCCCTAAAACCCAGATATTTGTACCTCACAAGTCTTAGAATTTCTAGAACATTAACAATTCCCAAAAACAATGGTTAACCCTTTAAACACAATTGAAAAATTACCGGTAAGCCAGTCTATAAACGACCCATTGATTCAGACCGAGCGGCTATGTTTACATTATGGAACAAAACCGGCCTTTGCTGATGTATCGTTGCCAATTTATACAGGTTCGATTACCGCACTAGTGGGACCATCTGGTTGTGGCAAGACTAGTTTTTTAAGTTGCCTCAACCGCTTGACAGATTTGATTCCTAATGCTAAAGTTACAGGTAGAATTCGCTTTGGTTCCCTGGATGTGCTGAGTCCTCGGATGGATGCGATCGCAAAGGGTGGTGCTATGGAGCTAATTGCACTTCGCCGTCGTGTTGGAATGATTTTCCAAAAGCCAAGTCCCTTCCCCTTCTCAATCTGGAAGAATCTGGCCTTTCCGTTGCGGGAACATGGTGTTAAAAACCGGGCTAACATTGCTCAGCTCATCGAAACTGCACTCCGGGATGTGGGTTTGTGGGATGAAGTCAAAGACCGACTCCACACCTCGGCTCTTGCTCTGTCTGGTGGTCAAAAGCAGCGCCTGTGCATTGCCCGTGCCTTGGTGTTGCAACCGGAAGTACTCCTGTTAGATGAACCCTGTAGTGCCCTCGATCCCATATCCAGCGGTGTAGTCGAAGATTTGATAGCTAGGCTCAGGGGACGCTACACCCTGGTGATTGTTACCCACAACCTAGCTCAAGCTAGACGAATTGCTGACTATACTGCCGTCTTCTGGGTTAAAGAAGCAGTGGGGCGATTGATTGAATACGGCTGTGTGGAGCAGATTTTTGAATCACCTCAACAAGCTTTGACAGCTGCCTATGTCAATGGAATTAGAGGATGAAGCTGTGGTCTTCCGTGCTCCGAATTCCCGTAAGCATATGCGCTACGCCCACGCTGCTTGAGGTGCCGTCAGTGGTCAGCCGTCAGTGGTCAGTGGTCAGTGGTCAGCCGTCAGCCGTCAGCTTATTTTATTCAAAAGCTGATAGCTGATAGCTGATAGCTGATAGCTGATAGCTGATATAGCAATTCTTATACCCATGAGGTACAAATATCTGGGTTTTAGGGAGCAGGGAGCAGGGAGCAGGGACTTCGGAAGAGGGAAGAGGGAAGAGGGAAGAGGGAAAAAATAATGTGTACCTCATAGCTATCAGCTATAGCTGATAGCTGATAGCTGATAGCTGATAGCTGATAGCTGATAGCTGATAGCTGATAGCTGATAGCTTACGATTGTTCCTAATTCATACTGGTGTCAGGCAACCAGTTAAGTTCCTTTCTCAGATAAACATGGAGCTGATTAATCTCCTCGTTTTCCAGGATTTCTAATACGGCTAGATTCAAGTTGCTCTGGACATCATAGTAGAGCTTGGGCTCAATCACAAATACCCTAATTTTAATCACACGAGCATTCTGTTCAAGGCGAGAAAATACAACTAAAATTTTCTCCTTGTTCAAGCCATCGATAGAGGAAACGTTTTCTTTAATAGCCTGACAAATTCGCCTAGTTTGCTCAGCCGAAATCCCATCAATTTTCAGATTTAAATTTATGCCCCACTGAACCGTATCGCCAGTCTTATCTGACCAATTTGCAAAAATTCCAGAAATCATTTTAGAATTGGGAAGTTTTTTGATATAACCCCACTCAGTAATAAGAAGCCTTGTACTTCTCAGACCAATATTGAGTATCTTAACCCTACCACTTACTCCGTCCAATACTATCACGTCACCGGGTTTATAGAGACCATCAGCGTAGATAATCACCGTACAACACCAGTCATAGACAATGTCTTTGAATAACAAACCTAAGGCGACACCTGCGCCACCGAGTAGACCGATCAGTGCACCGGCAGATGCCCCCAACACAATCTCACTGGCTTTAATGGCAGCAATCAGGATTGCTGCGATCTGAAAAAGCTTTGGGAAGTACGGCACGAACAAATCGTCGAGTTCAGTTTCAGTGTTTGCCGCCAATCCGGCTAGAAGCTCCCCCAGTAGTGGAGCAGCACGGTAAAGAATATAGGTAGCAATGAACAGAACGCTCACAAACAGAAACTCCGGGATTTTCTGATTCTGTGTATCACTAAGATGGGTTGCCACAACTAGATGTACTAGCCATAGTCCACCGATCCAAATTAGCCAGCCTAATGGTTGCTTAAGAATCCTAATGAACTCATCGTCATGGGTGGTTTCTGTACCGCTAGTCAGACGCTCGAGTCTGTGAATGATTATTGAAGTAAACAACCCTCGCAATATATGGGTGAAGAGGAGGATGAGCACCACAATCACTATCGTGGCAACAGGAATGTTGGGGAGCTGGAAGTCGGATTCAAAGATCCTTTCTTTGATTAGGTTGATTGTACTGTTGATTGTACTCTTAAGGTTTTCCATCGTTTCGACCAAAATACACTAACAGAGATCGACCTGTGCTTAGTTAAATGGCAAGTCGATGGCAAGTCTCTTGGTGGAATGATTTTACTATAAGTTGCGAATTTACCGAATAGTGCTAGGTATGCAATCAACATGATTTAGAGCGATTGCCCGTTTGGGCAGCACCCTAGGAGCCAGTTTGAAAGGTTTACTATCTGTTTGGAGGAGACGTATTCGGTCAATCAACTCGGCAATTTACCGAAAAGTATTAGCTAGTACAAGACGGCAGAAATAGCGATGCATTACTGTAAGCATTCAGCTGTTAGCTTTGGCCAACGGCCAACGGCTGACAGCTGAGGGCTGAATGCTTACCCATTACTAGCTATTGGTTTTGCAATCACGAATCAACTTCCCAGTTCCGTTGATTACAGCCATGGGCTTGTATAGCAGTCGCCAGGGCAGTTAGGACATGACAAAAGTCTCACACCCTTTGTAAGCGATGCAG
>NZ_JAAHHE010000396.1:0-5337 GCF_010692525.1 Moorena sp. SIO3B2 | reverse complement strand
CTTCTGTTTTTCATTTTCTTCTACTAATTTCACCATCTGAGTAAAAGTCTCAATTCTTACCCCACAAAGGCGTTTGAACTCCTGGTTAGTTAAATCTTTAACTTTTTGATAGGTCATTATTTTCCCTTATACTGACCCATTTATATCTTTTTTATTGGACTTTTGCAAGAGGTCTATTGTAGCGATTGGGATCAAGCGCCACTTTAGCTGGAGCAGATAATATGGTGGCGGTCGCTACCTAAGGCCCGCGAAGAATACGAGTGGTTAGCCACCTTGTCTTGATGCAAAGCGCGAGTGGTTTGAATTTACCGTAAGACAGTTGAGCCTTAATCAATAAGTTTTACCCCTTTTCTGCATAGCCTACCAACCATAAAGGCTCAACTGTCTAAGGTTTTGTCTCCGGGGGAAACCCCCGCGTGAAGGCGCTGCATCGCTTTTGGAGTTGCCAAATGGGATACCGTCTCACGACACGACGCTCGCGAGTGTTTGCCCTGATTGACCCAGAACAGTTTCATGACTTTTTATTGCGCTGGATAGAGTATCTTACGGATCAATTAGATATCAAGCTGATTTACATCGATGGGAAAACCTCTCGTGGCTCTTACGACCGTCAAAGTAAGCTCAAAGCCTGACCTAGTGTGAGTGCTTGGAGAATAGAATGAAAAATGCTGTAAAGTAAATTTTCATGAATAGTAAGTATTAAAAAAAATATTGCCATGCTGTGCTGTATGGTACTATTTTAAGTAGATTTCATAGTATAATAATAAAATGGTAAAAGCATTATTTTCATGCCTACTTTGTTAAACTTATCGAAGTACTATATCAATGATTGAAGTTAAATTTTTTGATAAAAAAGAACGAGGAATTGTATCAACAAAACTGATTACCAAAGACACATTGATTGAGGCTGCCCCAGTGGGATCATTTCCTGCCGAACAATGGTCAATTATCAATAAAACTGAAGTGTTTAAGTACTGCTTCGTAATCCCTGCAGAATATGAAAAAAAACAAAATGTGGGCGGTTATATTGCCTTTGGTCTTTCATCCCTATGTAATCATTCGGAAACCCCCAATGCTTATATCAATTGGGTTAAAGATGAGATTGGTCTATGGGCACATTTAATCGCATCGAAAGATATTCAGCCAGGGGAGGAAGTTTTGCTTTTATATACCAACATTGATCAATATTCTTTAGCTAATAAATTTATTTGAGTTATTGTTTAGAGGATATCTGAAAAGTTTTTTGATACTGAATTTTGCCCCCCTAGCCCCCCAATTCTGGGGGGAACAAGAATCCATTTGTTGGTAAAAGTCCCCCAAAATTGGGGGATTTAGGGGGCTTGAATGTAGCAAATGAGACTTCTCAGACAACCTCTTAAACCAGAATAGTACTTTTTTAATGCTTAAAACAAAGCAATCACAGATAGACAAATGGGCATTCCTGAATCAAGTAATGAATATGAGTGAGGTGGGCTCCTGCCTGTCTGAAAATATCAGAAACGGGCAAGATATCCATTCCACAGAACTCTTAAAATCATTTCATTATTAAGCAACGCCTCTTCAGGCTTGGTTGGCACAGGCTGAATGGTAACGGGCAAGATTCCTGTTCCACCCCTGATATCTGTTCCACCCCTGATCACCATTGCACCCATAATTTCCATTCCACCCAGCGGGTCAAACAGCATGCATTGAAATGCACCCAGTGCCTGTTATGGCGCTACGCGCAAGGCATGCATGCTAAATTGACTACAACAGCTTTTAAGCTTGTATCAATGTCAAACACCTTAATGGGTAGTCTTATACCGATGGAGCCAGTTTGCGTTCGCGTAGCGTGGCCAACGGCCAATCGCGAAGCGGTTCTTTTCGAACATCGCGTTTTTACCCACTGCCCACCCTAGGATTAATCTGTAGGATTAATCACTACAATTAATCCTTATAATTAATCACAATGGTCTAAGCAAGATTTTAGTAGTAAAGACGGGGGTGTTATGAAAATACACTTTGAGCGTACTGGCGGTTTTATGGGGATGAATATGGCAACTGAGGTTGATACTGAATCCCTATCGCCAGAAGAAGCTGATCAGCTGCAAGCCATGATTAATACTAATAGTTTCTTTGAGCTACCAGCACAGCTGATGTCATCAACACCGGGTGCAGATCAGTTTAGCTACAAACTGACCGTAGAAGTTGCTGGACGGAAAAAAACTGTGGAAATTGGTGATACAGCAGTTCCAGAGATGCTGCAACCTTTGCTAAGACGGTTGACAACGATGGCAAGGTCAACTTTGAAGTAAGAATGAAGAATTAAGAATTTAGAATGAAGAATGAAGAATTAAGAATTAAGAATGTAGAATTAAGAATGTAGAATTAAGAATTTAGAATTTAGAATCTGGGGGGGTGAGATGCAAGCAAGCTTAAATCGTTACTGGGTAGTAATTTTAGCCCATAAGTGATCAAAAGATACATGCTGTTTTGGGCTGACATTTGACATAGTGATAAGGCTCCCTCGCTTCCACACAATCAAAGTCGGGTTAGTTTCCGAGTGTATCTTACCTGAGCTCATTGGCGTCAAAGCCTTATATACTACTAAGCTTTTTAGGGCTCATGTCACCCCCCGAGATGTATAATTCTAAATTCTGCATTCTAAATTCTGCATTCTACATTCTACATTCTAAATTCTGCATTCTAAATTCTGCATTCTACATTCTACATTCTACATTCTACATTCTACATTCTAAAATAACGTAGTCGGAGCATAGGGGATAATATCAGGATCGAATCCCCCCACTTGATTAGTGCGGATAACCCAAAGTTTAGCGCCATGGTTTAACAAAAGACTAGCGATTTCGTCATGACCACGTCGTGGTAGTATAGTGCGCCAGCTAGCAAGTCCTCTTAAAATCGAAGTAATTGGACTTTCACTGGTAGCAACTCCCACCAAGGTTTCAGCATTTTCCCTCCAGTCACTACGAACAATTCCTAGGGGAGTCAGCTGTTGTTCTAGTGCTTGTCCCAACTCGGATAATTGTTGAAATCGCTGAGTTTGGGGATGATCTGGATGACTGTTCAACCACTCTTGAATTTCAGGATTGTCATTCACTTCATCTTCTATCTGTTGGATGGCTACATAAAGCGCTTGATTGGAGTCTTGCACACAGGACTCTGCTGGTGAAGCCAATGCTGCACCGTCACCATCCCCCGTGCGGTAGCGAGCCATCATGACTTGTAACTGATGCTTCAATTCATCCAAAGGTGATAGTTTAATATCACCAAACTCGTAGTCTTGGGTGACAGCATCCAATTTAACAATCACATCAGAAACAGGTCGATTGCCTAACCAACCCCGCTGCAAATTTCCCATATAGTTCGGCCATTTGATTGACCCTGCAATAATGCCATCGGGGTTACTAGCATAAACTTGCTGGTACTCTATATCAAAGCGTAATTCATCGCTTAATGGGTCACGCACTACATGAGCAATACCATAGGCAAAGTGACCGCTTACCATATTAAAAAGGACACGTTCATCTTTTTTATTACCACCAATTCCCCCATAAAGATGGATGACAATTCCCCGGTCTCCCTCCTGCCAAGGGGATATCGCAGCGTCTGGTTGTTCAGCTAAAGGATCCAGCAGAACTGTCTTGGCAGTACCTTTTTGCTGTTCGGTATTTTCCCAATTTTTTTCCTTAATGTAAGTTACCCCTTCCTCAACTCCCAAAATTACTTGATCTGGCTCTAGCATCATCAAAGCCCTAGGTTCAATCCCTTGGGTAACAAAAATGCCGTCAGGATCCTGAGCACCATAAATATACCAACCAGCGCTATTTAGAGGAGAGTCTTCAATCTGGGAATTGGTAGATCTAGGGATGCCATACCGGTCAGCCACCACTTGAGGAATACGAATAATTTCTTGAGGTCCATCAAATTGTTTTGAGTCTTTATTAAAGTGAGATACTTGAAAGCGATCGCTTTCAAGAGCCTCCCGCTTAATAATGGTAACCAAGCCATAGAAGCGACCGGTAATTTGCACTGGGTCTTCGGCAATAGTCAAAGATGTGCTTGTTTCTGACTCAGTCACCACTGGATTGTTTACCATGACAATCACATTATCGTCAGGTCTGGCTGCAGCCAAAGATTCCAGGGGACCTACCCGATTCAGATGATTTAATCGAACCGGATGCATAGCGCCCCCTGTCATGCTATCTTCAGTGGTTTGATTAAAATTAATATCTATGGTAACTCGCTTCACATAGTCTTGGATCCCTGAAGCATCTTTACTCCATGCTAAAGTCACAATTTGTCCCACCAAATGCTGATACTCAGGAGCAGCATGGTAGACTTCAAAGAGTACCGAATCATCAGTTGTTCGTTCATCCTTTTGCAGCTCGATCAGTCGTCCTATCCACTCACTAACGGGTTGATAAAGACTTGATGATAGGGTCTGATTTACCGGATAATAACTAGGTTGATTTATCTGATCGTTACGACAAAGTTCGTAGTTAGATGGTTTCGGTTCGGTCATTTTTTTCTGGGCTTGAGAGTAGATAAAAAATACCACCCCGATTACTAAAATTAGGATAACCAGGACGATTACCAAAGGGTTTTGGAGATTTACCATTATTACTATGGTTTTTTTAAGGGAACAGGGAACAGGGAATCGGGAATCGGGAATCGGGAATCGGGAGTCGGGAATCGGGGTAATAAAATTGACTGTACCTGATAATTATGACAACCGCTTTAATAGTATAGTCCTTGCAATTACCTATCTCCAAACTTCTCATAATTTCCTATCTTTCCCACACTCCCCACACTCCCCACACTCCCCTTTCTCCCCACACTTCCCACACTTCCCACACTTCCCACACTCCCCTCTTGCCTCTTGCCTCTTGCCTCTTGCCTCTTGCCTTTAATCCCCTACTCCCTACTCCCTTTAATCTGACGCAACCACATCCATCCTAGAACGGCTATTACCAGAGAAACCCAACCGGTCAAGGGCTTTAGCAACAAAAATCCTCCAATGGCTAACATTGCTCCAAACATTAGCAAAATCGATGCCAGCACCCGTTTTAGATCGTGTTCCAAATCCTGGACTGGGGCTAAACCGGTGCGAAGCTGCTGACGTTTCCAGCCAGGCCCGGCTGGACGCACCCGTCGATAAAATTCATCTAAGGTGGTATCAGATTCTGGTGGCGTGAGTAACATTACCACTACCCACAACACACCAGTAATTCCAGCTGTTACTAGCAGACGCCAACCAAAGTCAGGAATCTGAATAACTGGCACGACACTAGTACCAAACCCGACTACAAAACCAGCAACCATGGCGGTTAGTTC
>NZ_JAAHHE010000395.1:0-5346 GCF_010692525.1 Moorena sp. SIO3B2 | reverse complement strand
CATTTATATTATCTCTAGATGAGTCAGACTTTGAAGTAATTAAGCCTCCTTCATCCTAGTCAAGCTAGTTATCATATTTTCTAGTGATCAGATTTTCCATCTCCACCAACCATGAAACACCAGATAAATATAAATGAGTTCAAGAAAAACGTCAAAGCTGACTTTAACACCAGACCAAACTATGATCAAGGAAGCTTTCACCCTCGGCTAGCCAAGGGTCTAGTAGAAGTATCCCACCTGCAAACTGGACAACGAATTCTAGATATGGCTACCGGTACAGGTTTAGTAGCAATTCTAGCTGCCAAAATTGTCGGTGCTTCTGGAGCTGTTGTCGGTGTAGATATTTCCTCAGGCATGCTCAATTTAGCCCAACAAAAAGTTAAAGCCGAAGGTATCAACAACATCAAATTTATAGAAGCAGATGCAGAAACTATCAACTTCCCAGATAATAGTTTCGATAGGATTCTATGTTCTTCAGCCATTGTATACTTAACAGATATCCCTGCTGCGTTACGGCAGTGGTATCGCTTCGTAAAACCAGGAGGATTAGTCGGATTTTCCTGTTTTGCAGCAAAGGCCTTTCCTACAGGAGGTCTGTTTAGAGAAAAAGCAGGAGACTATGGCATTGTAATTCCTAATCCCAATGGACCCCTTGGTAGTCCCGAGAAATGTCACCAGCTACTCACCGAAGCAGGTTTTCAAGACATCAACGTCAAAACCGACCAACTTGGTTACTACAGCAGTGATACTCAAACAGTAGCAGCAAACTCTTGGCGGGGAAACTCAAAGAGTGCCTTTGGCGCGGAAGTTTTCCAGCTTTCTCCAGAGAAATTAGCACAATTGAAAACTGAATTTTTTGTAGCCGTTGAGCAATTAGCCACACCACAAGGCATTTGGATAGATATTACAACGTTTTTTGTTTGCGCCAGGAAATCGGTAACATTTTCTATTCCCAAATAATCCCTAAATCTAAGCTATCAGCTATCAGCTATCAGCTAATGGGGTGGCTACTTGAGTGGCTATTGGCCTTTGGCCACGCTACTTGAGGTGCCAATGGGGCGGCTACTTGAGATCCGAACAGCTTGTGAATAAAATAAGCTGACTGCTGACTACTGACTGCTGACTGCTTACCTTAGGTTTTTAAAGGTTAAACGTTGCACTATTGCTATTATTTATTTTTCTTTTTGTTCTTCCTCCACCACTGGCATTGATTCTGTAGCATCTTCTGCTGAGTAGCCTGAAAATTTAGCCAATTGCTCTAACGACAGCATACCAGGATAAAACCGACCATTAATTTCCCAGGTTGGAAAGCCTTTGATCTTCGCTTCAATGCATAAGTCAGTTTGGGAGGTTTCAGCCCTTGGGTCACATTCAATATAATTGATCTGCTTAAATGCCTCACCAAACATTTGCTTCTGCTTTGTACAATAGGGACACCAGTAAGCCCCATACATTTTAGCACCAATTTTGTTCAAATGACCAGATAAAGAGGTGGCTGAAGGGGTAACTGGGAGTTCAGGAGCAGGGGATTCTAGGGTTACTTTTGTAGGGGTAGAGGGTGAGGGTTCTCCTAAAGAGGATTCCGCAGCTACTGTCAGTAGGACAAGACTAGAAATCACCCAGACAGTCTTATTTAAACTACGAATAAATATCCATGGGAGTTTAATGCTAGGTTTGGCGTTCATAGTTTGTAGGGGATATATTGGAATTATCCAGGGAATTAATCACTTCTTTACCGTTTTAACCTGATCTTGTCGGAAACTACCAAATCTTGATTAATGGGATCTAACCTCTCTACTTTCTTTGCTTACCAGGCTCCCAGCCCATTAGCTGGCAAGCATAGCATCGCCATATAGCAATCCTATCTGATTCGTGAAAGAAATGGACTGCTTTAAGGCAGAAGGCACCCACCCCTAACCCCTCTCAGGAGGGGAATGGCAGAAGGCAGATGATACCGGAGTTGGAGCTAGTTTTTCAGAAGTGCAGTGATGTTACAAATGATTTAGGATTGCTATAGCGCTTAAGCTGAATGCTTACTTTTCTGGAATTAACCTCAGCATCAGTGAATTATCTAATAACTAATCATCACTCTTTTTCATAAACAGGCAACTATGGTCAAACGTTTGCTTACCAAAGACATGCTCGATTTTGACGCTCCAGATCAAGTCAAGGATGTTATCCAACCTCAAGGGCGTCCACCGGAAACAGACCCTACTCTGGGTATCCGTCCGGAATTAAGTATTGAAGTCAACCAAAAGCCAGGCACTCCCCGACATCGACTGGTCACCATTGGTGATTCCCTAAGCCATGGCTTCCAGAATGGAGCAATTTTTAACACTGAGCGCTCCTATCCCATAATGATTGCTCAAGAAATGGGTTGGGAAGAACACCTGCGTCGTCCAACCCAATATGGCAAATTCGGTGGATTGCCCCTGAATCTGGAGTATTTAGTTCGGCACTTAGAGCGACAGTTTGGTGACCAGATACAGTGGTGGGAATTAGGACCGGCTCTGTTTTCAATCCGCGAATTTATGGACGACATAGAAGATTATTGGGAACGGGGTCCTGGTTGGCAAGGGGGCGTTGGCTCTACTGTTGCTATGCACAAAGGGATTAACCACAATCTCGCTATTTATGGGTGGAATCTTAAAGACATTATCTCTCACGACGCAGATACTCTCAGAAAGGCAATCGAGGCACCAACGGATGATCTATTGCGGCAAATCGTTGAGAATGCTAACGAACATGCGGCATTGAGGGTTTTGGACTCCGCACGGGATTCACAAGGTAAAGCACTTACCCCAGTGCAAGCTGCCGTGGCACTAGGGCAAGAAGGAAGTCTAGAAAACGGTCAGGGAGATGGTATTGAAACCCTGATGATCATGATTGGGGCGAATAATGCCATGGGCACCGTTGGTCAACTGCAGGTCAGATGGAGTTGCGATCGCGATTCAAATTCACCACAGCCCAATCAGCGACCTACGGTCTGGTGTCCGGAAGATTTCAAAGCTGAATTGGATCAAGTAGTTGACCAAGTCAAGCAAATCCAAGCTCGCCATGTGATTTGGGCTACAGTTCCCCATGTCACCATTGCCCCCATTGGTCGTGGAGTAGGAGATAAGATCGCTACTGGCTCGCGCTACTTCCCCTACTACACCCGTCCTTGGATTAGTGACGAAGATTTCGATCCTAACCGTGACCCGCACATTACCGCACAACAAGCCCGAGCCATTGATAGCGTCATTGACCAGTACAACGACTATATTGCTGATGCTGTACGTCAAGCTCGAAAAGAAGGTCGAGATTGGTATTTATTTGAATTAGGAGGATTACTGGATGGCTTAGCTTATCGACGTTATATTGAAGACTCCGACTGCAGACCAGATTGGTGGACTCCCTATCAGCTGGCACCGGAACTCGAAGCTCTTTCACCAGTACCAGATACTCGCTTTTTTAGATCCGATGCCACCGGTCGCACCAGCGGTGGTTTCTTCACCCTAGATGGCATTCATCCCACTACCATTGGCTACGGTATCGTTGCTCAAGAATTGATCACTCTTATGCAGCAACAAGCTGGTGTCAAGTTTTATGGCAAAGACGGTCGCACAGAGCGTCATGATCCAGTCAAGATCAATTTCCAACGCCTGATTGCTCTAGATACCTTGATTTCCGATCCACCGAAATCTTTATCGAGTAGTCTGAAATGGCTGGATTGGCTCGATCAGAACTTGCAAATTTTCCAGCGCTTACTAAGAAAGGGGAATTGAAGAATGAAGAATTTAGAATGAAGAATGAAGAATGAAGAATGAAGAATGCAGAATGCAGAATGCAGAATGAATAAATTCTAAATTATCCGGTTAACTAGTTAACATATCGATGATATGGGAATAGGTAGTTTCCTATTCCCGATTTTACAAACTAATTTCAACTAGTGATTAATTTAAAGGGGAATAATTTACCAATTTATCCAATTGCAGATTTGAGATCATTTTCGGGCGCTCAGGATGTCCACCCCACTCATATTAGTTCCTTGATTCAGCAATTCCAAGTATGGAGCGTAGGCAAAAACGCGATTACGTTTTTGCCCAGTAATTTCTTGTAAAATACCAACATCACACAGATCATTAACTAATTTGTTGGCATTAGGGTATTTGAGTTGAATAATTTTTTGAACCTGTTCAACAGTGATAATTGGCCTAAAATAAAGGTTATCCAGCACGATTATAGCGTTTCCGGTTCGCTTCCCCATCTTATTGACCAGTAGTTGATGATGTTCTTCCTTCATGGTTACTATGTTGCGGGCAGTAGCGGACGCTTCCTGAGCGACTTCGTAAACACCACGCAGAAAGAACTTTAGCCAACCTTCCCAATTGCCACTATCTCTGACAGCTTGAAGTCGGTCATAGTATTCAGAGCGATATTTCTTGAAATAGTAAGAAATATATAAAAGCGGGCGCTTCAGTATATTCTGCTCACATAGAAGAAATGTAATTAGTAGACGCCCTGTTCTGCCATTGCCGTCAAGAAAAGGGTGAACTGTCTCGAACTGAGCATGAGCCAATCCAATTTTTAGCAAAGCGGGAATTGGTTTTGAATCATGCAAAAACTTTTCTAGATTATCTAGAGCTTGTTTCATTTCATGGGGTGGAGGTGGAACGTAAGTAGCGTCTTTGAGGGAACATCCTTCCGGACCAATCCAATTCTGGCTACTACGAAACTCACCTGGATCTCGCTCAGAACCTCGCACTCCTTGCATTAACTTCTGGTGTATTTCCCGAATCAGGCGCAAACACACAGGTAAATCCTTCAAGCGCTCAAGACCGTGGTTAATAGCAGCGATATAGTTAACCACCTCAGCCACTTCTTGAGGATTATCTGGTTCGAGTGTTTGGGATTCAAATTCCAGAACATCTATCAAAGATGCCTGCGTTCCTTCAATCTGACTCGACAAAACCGCTTCTTTGCGAACATACATAAACACAAATAGGTCAGGGTTAGGCAGAGCATCTGTTGATCCATCTAGCCTACCGAGTGCACGATCCGCCTGAGATAGAAGCTGCCACATCTCGTCATCGATAATGATGTCAGGCACAGGCGGCAACGGATTCGGTATGAAAGCTTTATATCCACTAAGCTGATCCACATACTGACCTGCTCTAGTAGCACTAACCATTATTATCGCTGTCGTTAATACTGAATATTTTCCAGCTCTATATTAACGAAAAGCCATCTCTTTCGTTAATAAGCCTATAAATGAAAATTTATATGATATAATTACCAACTCGAAAAAATCAACTGAAAGGATCCATTACTATCCTATAGCAGTCGCCAGGGCAGTTAGGACAT
>NZ_JAAHHE010000394.1:0-5353 GCF_010692525.1 Moorena sp. SIO3B2 | reverse complement strand
AGCTGTCACGAGCAGCAAAACTAAGTTATTTAATTGCTTGACGACTTATATGGCAAATGCCACCTGGACTCGCCGCCATATTCTTGCCCTGGCTGATTTTACGCCAGATGAATACAATACAGTTTTACAAACTGCCTCTAGTTTTCGGGAAGTACTGTCCCGACGCACCAAAAAGGTACCTGCACTACAGGGTCACGTGGTTGCGAATTTGTTTTTTGAACCATCAACCCGTACTCGTAGCAGTTTTGAACTAGCGGCTAAGCGTCTTTCTGCTGATATCCTAAACTTTGCACCAGGAACGTCTTCCTTAAGCAAGGGCGAAACGATTCTTGATACAGCAAAGACTTACCTGGCAATGGGAACTAATATGATGGTGATTCGCCATCGGCAGGCGGGAGTTCCTCAAATTATTGCTACTGAGATGAATCGACTCGGTGTCCAGGTAAGTGTACTTAACGCTGGTGATGGTCAACATGAACATCCTTCTCAAGGATTGCTGGATTTGTTTACAATTTGTTCTTGCTTAGACTGGGACAATCCCCGCATAGAACTGCTTGCTGGAAAAAAAGTTACCATTGTTGGAGATATTTTGCACTCACGAGTTGCCCGTTCCAATATCTGGAGTCTCCTGGCGACAGGTGCAGAGGTTCATCTGGCTGGACCACCTACCCTACTTCCGCAATTATTTGCTGAATACAGTAGTACTCGTCTCCAACAACCTAGGGAAAAGCAACAGCAAGAGTTATGGGCTAAGTCTAGCCTTGGTCACCAGAGGCAGTACACCGAAACCCCTGTGATTTTAAAAACAACGGTACCGATCACAAGTCAAGCCAGCCATTCCCTTACGTCTACGCAACAGTTACCAATTAGTCATCCTAAGCTCTATATTCACTGGGACATTGAACCAGCACTAAAAGATGCTGACTTTGTCATGACCTTGCGGCTGCAAAAAGAACGTATGACGAGTCATTTGTTGCCTAGTTTGAGAGAATATCATCAGCGTTATGGGATTACCCGGGAGCGCCTCCAACTTTGCCAACCCAATGTTCACATTCTCCACCCTGGTCCAGTTAACCGAGGGGTTGAAATTAGTTCTGAGCTGATGGATGATCCCGAGATTAGCTTAATTCCTCAACAGGTGACTAGTGGAGTTGCGGTTAGGATGGCGCTGCTTTACTTAATCGGTAGTGGTAAGTTGTGACAGCTCATACCCTGAGTACATCAATTGCGCCAAGGTAAACCGTCACCATTACCCCATCTCACTGACCCCTGTACCAAACCCAAAATAAACTCTAGCAATCCTCTCCACTGCTGTTGACTAGCAGTGACTCCTTGCTTATGGATGTGTAGAATCAAATCTCGATCAGGATGGTTAACAATTTCCTGAGCATAGCGGTTGATCACATCACCATCTAGTTGAATCACAGTTTGGGCGCAAATTAAATCATTGATTGACTTGACATTTGCCCGTTGCTGTGAATTAGTTTTTAGCAATGCCTGATTCCGACTATCCAGTGCTGCTTTTAGTTCACTGAGCTTACGCAAACAACGCAAGAAACGATTGTTCTTAAGAATCTGTTGCGCTTGAAGCATTTCTTCTGAACTGCTGGTTTTAGTAGGGTTTGGTAGTCGGGTGTTAATTTGGTGCAATTCTACTGTTGGGTCGGTGAGGATTTCTTGGCCTCCTCTAGCCTGCTCTAGAACAGTGGGATCATACAAGGGTGAATGGGGATCACTCAGAAGCACGGTGTACTCTAGTTCTAAGGTTTTACGTAACTCAAGGTAGCGATCGCGTAAAGACTGATGAATTCCCTGTTGCTCTAGATAGTCTGCTGAGATCGGGTAAATATCCCGGTAAGTTTCCCAGGGGATGAACTTATCTCCCTTAATTTCCTCCACTACCATGGTGTTAACTTCTAAAGCTGTGATGTCAATCAAGACATCCCCCAAAGAGCCATAAAATTCATCAAGGGTTTGACCTAATCTAGAGGTAACATCAGGTGCGACCCGTGGCGAATTTAATTCGCCAAGGTCAAGGGCACCTCGTTTGAAAGGTGATGTTGCATCAGTAGTTGCTGGTTGCTTACGGTTTCTGGTCTTGGTCACGGCCATCGTAATTGTATAGTAACTACCCTAATATAAGTGGATATAAGTGGAAGAATTATCGTAAGCATTCAGCAGTCAGCCGTCAGCCGTCAGCCGTCAGCCATTCGCTACGCGAACAGTAGTGTGGCCATAAGCCATAAGCCATAAGCCATAAGCCATAAGCCATAAGCCATAAGCCATAAGCTGATAGCTGATAGCTGATAGCTGATAGCTGATAGCTGATAGCTGATAGCTGATAGCTGATAGCTGATAGCTGATAGCTGATAGCTGATAGCTGATAGCTGAATGCTTACGAATTATCGATTTCGACTCCTCCATGGAATCAAAATCGACCTAGGGCAGTCTGTAGATCACACTTAAGAGTATGATGTAAAGCTTACTGCTTATCCTTTAGCGCCAGAAAAAGCTAATTACCCCCAGATTAATCCTCTTTTTTACGTGGTTTTTTAATAAATAGTGACTCTTCTAGGCTAGGCCAATTATCATCATCAAGTTTTATGGGCTCAGATTCAGTCTGTTGTGCCACAGGAAAGTCAAACAAATCTTCCATGAGGTCCTCAGATGCTTTCTCTGATTGATCGGTGATCTCAGAGATTTCTAGAAACGGATCTAACTCTTGAGATTCATCCTGATTAACTTTATGGTTATCAGTTAGGTCATCAGTTAGGTCATTGGTCAGTTCTGAAGTATCTGGATCTTCCGAAGGTGCCGATAGATCCAAGCTATTTCCTAGAGATGGATAAGATTCCAGTTCATCAGTTGGGAAATCATCCCAGTCTTCATCAAGTTCTAAATCTGTTGCTGATCCATTGAGATTGCTTGGTGCAGTGAACGGATTAGCGTTTTTCGTTAATGTATCCCACTCATTATCCTCAGAGACATCCAATGAATCTATCTCAGGAGTGGTCAATTCTAGTGATGACTCCTGCGGTTGTTCCAACATCCAATCATCCCAATCCTCATTTTCTTCTAGCTCCAATGATTCTAGGCTAAGGATGTTAGTTTCTGCATCAATCTGTTGTGTGTCTTCTTCAAACAAATCACCCCATTCCTCTTCTAATTCATGGTTTGAAGCCTCAGTTGTGGGTTCTGGAGATAATGGTGTTGACTCCAAATCTTCTAATGTCAGGAGTTCCCAATTTTGATTATCCACTGCATCGGATGGCTTTAAATCAGCAGGTTCCGATTGTTCTTCAACGAATTCCTGCCATTGTTGATCAATTTCTGCATCTGAAACGTCTTGGTCACTTAGCTCCTGATCAGGCACAGATTCCAGTAATTCCCACATCGAGTCATCCCAATCGTCCTGTTCAGTTTCCGCTTCTAATGCCTGGGTGCTATCTGTGGATGGCATCAGTGAGGATTCCAGTTCGGCTGAGGGGACTTCTAGCAATTCCGGCTCAGTTTCTAGGAAAGAGTCGGGACTAGCCTGGGTTTCTTCTGGAACTGGGGGTGGAGGTACCAAGATTGACTCCAGTTCTGGTGCCGTATCCGGTAGGAAGTCAGGAATAATCTCTGTTTCTTCGTCAATGGGGGGTGGAGTTACCAAGACTGACTCCACTTCTGGAGCCGTATCTGGTAGCAAGTCAGGACTAATGTCTGTTTCCTCTTCAATGGGGGGTGGAGGTACCAAGACTGACTCACTTTCTGACCACCTATCCTGTAGGAAGTTTGCTATTGCTTCTTCCTCCTCCAATTCAGTAGTTTCTGGCAATTCATTACTCTCAGTAATCTCTGGAAACAAACCAGCGTCAGAAACTACTTCATCGACTACTTCATCGACCAATCCAGGTTTTATGATTGGCTCAGTTACGGTGTAGGGATTCATCAATGAATCATCAAGTTTCCCTGGGGTAGGAGTTGTTACAGACTCAAGGTCAGCAGAGATGGTTGGAGGTGTCTCTGGTGCTGCCTGAGTCGGTTCGACTTCGGCTGGGGGAGTTTCTGCTACTAACTCCGAGGCAGACGCAACTGCTGCTGCTGCCAATCCAGTCCCCAAAACCGCTTTAGTAACTGTATCGACACGATGCTCTGTCTGTGACTCGACTGACTCGACTGACTCTATGGCTACTCTAGTTTCAGTTACCGGTTCTATGCTTGGTAATAAATGGGTTTCGCCCCTAGGGGATTCAGGCTCTATAACCCCAGTAGTGCTAGTTGGGTAACCTAGAGTGAGTAGAACCTCAAAGAGCTTATGCAGACTCTTGAGGTTGCTCTGAATAATTTGATTGCCTTGAGCCACCTGATCATTGTGAAATTGCCGCAGTTCTCTATAGCGACCATTGCCGATAAACTGGTCTCCTACTTCATTATCGATGGCACCGTTAATAGTATCAATGCGGGTACACATACGATGACCAGGTTTTGCCTGGGCTGCATCTAAATCCGTATTGGTGTCAGCTACCCAGGTGGTAATTTTCAAATCAACTGCTTCGCTCAGGGCTAGGACAAGAGCCTCTTTAATATTCCCTGTCTTAAGGTATTGTCTGAAGTCATCGCTAGGAGCCATAATAATATACTCGCGCTTATTAGGGTAGTTTTGTAATTTAGTTTAGATTGACTAATAATAAATAGTTTTTGATATTCCCACGTCCACCCTTGGGTTATAGTGGTAGGATTCTTTAAAGGATATAGCTTTTGTTGAAAGTTTCTCAGTGACTGTGAAGACCCAACCGTCAACCGTCAACAAACACTTGGTTATTTAAATTCTTTAGGTTAAATTTATATCAGACCACAACCAGTTAAGCAACCTAGCAGTGGCCATTACTGCTGAACACTTTGCCTGTCGCCGAAGTAGCAGATCACCTCAATACATTGATTCAATCTTAGGCTTACTGGGTTAGGCTTGCTGGTATGTTTGTGGTATAATTAATAGGTTTTGCGTGGCATGCCAAGCCAAAGCAATGCGCGCCTTTGAATCAATTACCTTTAGCAGTTGTTATTCCCTGACGATAGTAGGTCTGTTTAACAGTAAGAATAACTAAATTATGCCTGAATTTCTGCATTTATGACCGTGGCTAAAGGGTTGGTCTCATTACCACGCAGGCTTAAACTGTGGTATTGGTAGTCACTTGGCTTGTTACGGTCGTTACCAGGGTTTTGCGATCGCATGGTTGGCATTCTATATGCTATCTGTCGCTATCTGTAGGGTGCGTTAATAAAGCAGCGTAATCGTTATAGCGGTTCTGATAGCAATGAGGTACACAGGATTTTTTTCCTATTCCCTATTCCCTATTCCCTATTCCCT
>NZ_JAAHHE010000393.1:3142-5372 GCF_010692525.1 Moorena sp. SIO3B2 | reverse complement strand
AGAGTCAGGGTTTGGAAGTATGGCTTATTTTTCCGGTAGAGGGAGGGATTAACCAGCTGTTGGTTGAGTGTTTGCACCAGTCCCTGCTGTAGGGGTTCAGGCAGCGGGGGGAAACCGTCATAGTGATTGAGCAGTTCCAGGGTTTCTGGGGGCAAGTGAATGTTGAGATAATGACTGAGTTGATCGGTAGCAACGGTAGCAACCAACAGCTGAATGGCTAGACCGGGCAGATCCCTGAAAGACTCTAGGTTAAATTGAGCCTGGGCAACCTGATAGCGCTCCAGAAGGCTCTTGGTATCCTGATCAAGTTGCGATCGCAAATACTGAGACAGTTCATCCTTGCCTTGATCAAGTTTCTTGGCCAAGTTACTGACATTTTTAATACTCCCTGGACTAAACTGGTGACTTACCTGTACCAGTTGAGAGGTGCCTCCTAACGCTTCTAGGTAGAGAGCAAAAAGTTGATCTAAATCTCCCTTTTGGGCAGCAATAAAGCCTTGAGACCCTTTATTGTCAGCGGTATCCACATGATGGGAACGCATCACACGGAGCAAGTCGGTTTCCCCTTGCTCCAGCAAAAAGCCAAAGACATCAATAAATTGGTAGAGCAAACTCTCAACATTGGCTCCGTCATAGAAATGAGGAAACCGACTGGTGATGCTGGTGGTTTTGCCGCGTTTTTCCATGATTTGGTAATAGGTAATAGGTAATAGGTAATAGGTAATGGGTAATAGGTAATGGGTAATGGGTAATGGGTAATAGGTAATAGGTGATGGGTAATAGGTAATAGGTAATAGGTATTAGGTGATGGGTGATGGGTGATGGGTGATGGGTGATGGGTGATGGGTGATGGGTGATGGGTGATGGGTAATAGGTTATAGGTAATGGGTAATAGGTTATAGGTAATGGGTAATGGGTAATAGGTTATATTTAATAGGTTATAGGTAATAGAGGGAGCATGTCACTTTTGCCGAATAGTTTTACCTGATCTATAGCCCCTCATGGGTAATTGCTTGCTCTAATGGTAAATATAGCGTTGATCACAGTTATGAGGTACAGTATTCTTTGAAGCTGATTCCCTGTTAGGTGCGCTTTCCGCATCTAATTATTAAATTCGCCATGGGTCGCACCTGAAGATGCAGCGCATCCCTATTACCTATTCCCTATTACCCATTACTTATCACCTATTACCCATTACTTATCACCTATTACCTATTACCCATCACCCATTACCTATCACCCATCACCCATCACCCATCACCCATTACCTATTACCCATTACTTATCACCTATTACCCATCACCCATCACCCATCACCCATTACCCATTACCCATTACCTATTACCTATTACCCATCACCCATTACCTATTCCTTTGATTTTAGTTTGTTGATTATGGAAGTTAGGATTTTGATTATTGTAACAATTTCTTGTTGCATCAGCGAAAAGTTTTGTTCAGTAACAAGCTGAGATTTAACCATGATTCTAATCCAATATTGTGTTTCTGAAGCTTCTTTCAAAGCAATAGAATATTTGGAGATAAAATCCTTTTTTGATTGAGCATAAATAGCTTCGGCACAATTGGCTCCAATACTTGTACCACTTCTAAGAAACTGTTTGGCTAATACTTTTCCAGCATCATCAAAATGTCTCTTGTTGAGTTCAGAGTAAGCTTTGATTACACGAATCGCAAAATCTTCAGTTCTTTGTTGAATAGTTAGCTGATAATTAGTCATAGGTAATAGGTAATAGGTAATGGGTAATAGGTAATAGGTAATGGGTAATAGGTAATAGGTAATGGGTGATGGGTGATGGGTGATGGGTGATGGGTGATGGGTGATGGGTGATGGGTGATGGGTGATGGGTGATGGGTGATGGGTGATGGGTGATGGGTGATGGGTAATAGGGAATAGGTAATGGGTAATGGGTAATGGGTAATGGGTGATGGGTAGGGAGCAGGTCAAAGAAGCCGAACTTTTGAACTACTTGACAAAACAACAAAAATTCTGTCAATAAGCCGGTCTTAGTTGCAGAACAGATAAACTTAGTACCATATGAGCTTGGCTTGGTAGTGGTAAAGATGTAGTGATTTGGCAACGGGTTACGTCAAGGTTTCAGGAGTTAAAATCACGAATTGTGTACCACTACCCTTGGCTTTTACCCATGAGGGGGCTATAGATCAGGTAAAAATATTAGGCTAATGTGACATGCTCCCCCTATTACCAATTACC
>NZ_JAAHHE010000393.1:0-2246 GCF_010692525.1 Moorena sp. SIO3B2 | reverse complement strand
CTGGGTCAACAGTTTCGGGAACTGCAACCGCCGGAGTTAGCCTTAAGTTTAAAGTAGCGATCGCAACATCAACAACCTGGATATCGCTGGTAATGATAAACTTATTATCAGCATCAGCTAACTGAGTTTTTTCAAATTTGTTTACCTGAATTTGCGACTGTTCTTGGTCAATTATATCCTTAGCATTATTGTCTTCATCCAGAACATGAAAATCCTCCAGTTTCCAATTAATATCTAGCACTGATTCTACGGTTTTTGCCTGTTCAACTAGCTGCTCAAGTTGAATATTTTCTTCCGGTTGGAGTTGCTCAAGATAAGCACTAACCTGCTCCCGAACCTGTTGGTAAATTTGCTGCTTCTCTTGTTGGGTAACTGTAACCGGTAAAATCAGCTTCAAGGCTCCGGTAATGGTGAGTAATCTCTCATAGAGAAATACCGAACTGAGCTGAGCCTGCTCCACAAACGTGACATTAACGGTGTCGTCATACAAGGGAATCCCTGGTTGCCAGAAGAAGGGAATTAACTTGATTGCTTCGATGGTGGTGATTGTTTCAATTCTTGCCTTAATCTCACTCCTAACCACTGCCTGGGATGGTTTGAAGTCAGCAAAATAGTTTTGTAGCGCTTGTTCAATTGCCTGTTGTTTCTGGTCATCTAGTGCTTGAGCCTTAATTTGTAAGGCTACAGACAAGGGTTTGATTTCTGAGGCAACGCGAACCGAGTGGGGGGTGAACTTTTCTAAGATATCCACCTCTAGCCGTTTCACTGGCCTTTCGGAGGATTGATAGTGCTGGCGAGCCAGTTCAATGCCTTTTGAATGACGGATACTGGTGGTGAGGGTAAAATCAACTAAATCATTGACACCGTTACAGCCTAGTATCTTCCTCGTGAGTTGAGAGATGAGCAAGGGTTGACCCATTTTCTGGTCTTTGAGATGGGAGATAATTGTCTGCTGCACCTTTTCTTCCAACTGTAGCCGTTCCTCTGGAGACAGTTTCAGTCCCGGTTGGAGTTCAATTTGGAATACCCCATCAACGTTCACTGCTGTCGCCGGTTTAAGTAATGGGTAGATTCCCGCTGCCTTAACTCGGTCAATTTCTTGTTTGAGCTGACTAACTTTCTCAAGATCTCTAAAATCAATGCCATCAACAAATATTTCAATAATCCCAAAGTCTTGCCGTGAAATAGCCTGCTCATTGCTAACCGTAAGAGTTACGCTATCAACCTCTAAATCTTGCCAAGTTGCACTAGCCTGAGCTTCCCCAGCTGCTCCAGAAATCCCAGCCTCTACCTCTACTTCCACCTCTTGATTTTCACCTGCTGAGAGGATTACCTCTTGAGTGGTGTGATAGTCTTTAGTTTGTGTGCCTAAGATTTCGAGTTTTATCGTTGTCCCTTTGGGAACCTTAAGCTCTTCACTAAGGGAGCCACTCTTAGTAACCTTAACCTTGCCCTTAGCAAAGTGGAAGTTTTCTCTAACTTGCACTTCCCGCACCCCAGGTAAACTCAACAGAGCATTCCGGATGGAGGTAGTATTACCGCCACTGGTCGCCAGCAGGGTTTGCTTGGCTCTTTGGCGCAGTTGTTCGTCACTCTCCTGTAGTTTACCGGTAAATCGGAGGGTTTCTTGATTATTAACTGACTTGACACCTACTACTGGCTGAGGCATCACCACAATAGTTTCAGCTTCAGTTTCCTCTGTTTTACCCCGTCGTAGAGCCTGGACTCTCACCTGGGCAGTGGTTTGGTCTTTGGAAATCTTGCCTTCTTCAATGGTTTCGTAGGCTTTTTTGGGAGACTCCTGGGTATCTTCCGTGGTAACTAGTGTACCTTTGGGAATAAAAATATCTTCATCAATGCCGATATCTCGCGTAAAGGTAACTTTTCCGGTAGCATAATCCGGTTCTCCCCGCTTAATGCCTAAAATAGCAACTACTTTGTCAAGGTCAATGCCTTCGGCAGTATCCACAAAGCCAGACAGATATACCCGTTGCATCTGCTCGTAGAGGAGGGCGAGTTCCCAAGCAAAGGACTCGTATAGAGTGCGCACCACACTGCCTTCTTGAAAATCCGTTAGGGTGTCAGGAGTGCGACTCTGCATGGCCTCGAACAGTTGAGCAAAGCCTTTTTTCTCAAAAACCATCTCATTAAGCTCCAGCTAGTGAAGTTAAATTTTGCGTGTAATTTCTAGCTAATGAACTCATTACCCATTACCCATCACCCATTATTACCCATTACCCATTACC